>NZ_BCUU01000042.1 GCF_001591385.1 Variovorax soli NBRC 106424 | reverse complement strand
CCCAGCGCCCCGATGGCCTCCAGCCGCTCGCGCGCCGCGCTGCGGTCGCGCCGCGGCGTGAGCAGCCAGCGGCGCAGCATGCGGCTGCCCATGCCGCTCATGCAGGTGTCCAGCAGCGAAAAGAGCGTGGGCGCCGCCTCGCCGCGCAGCGTCTGCACCAGCTCCAGGTTGCGGCGCGTGGTGGCCGGCAGGTCGATGAATTCGTCGTTGCGCTCCACAGCCAGGCGCTGCACATGCGATAAGGCACGGCCCTGCGTGTGCTCCGCGTAGCCCAGCAGGGCCGACGCGGCGGCCTGCGCCTGCGCCAGTTCCTGCGCATTCCAGGCCGACAGCGTGGCGGCGCCCATCAGCTCGGACAGGCGGCGCTCGCCCAGGCCCGTGTCGAACTGCCAGGCCGGCCGCAGGGTGAGCGTGAAGGGCGCGGCGCTGGCGGCGTTGCGCGCCTCTTTCAGGCGCTGCTCGAAGGCGGGCGTGACCTCGGCGCTGTACACCACCTCGGTGGGGCCGATGCGGGCCAGCCAGGCTTCCAGCTCGTCGGCCTCGAATTCGGCCAGGTGCATCTGCGCACCGGTCACGCTGAGCCAGGCCGCGCCACACAGGTTGCGGGCGCCGGCGTGCACGGCCAACAGCAGCGCCTCGGCCTTGTCGCTGAGCAGCTCCGCCTCGGTCAGCGTGCCGGGCGTGACCACCCGCACCACCTTGCGCTCCACCGGGCCTTTGCTCGCGCCCACTTCGCCCACCTGTTCGCAGATGGCCACCGACTCGCCCATCTTGATGAGGCGCGAGAGGTACGCGTCCACCGAATGGAAGGGCACCCCGGCCATCACCACCGGCGCACCGGCCGACTGGCCGCGCTGGGTGAGGGTGATGTCGAGCAGACGCACCGCCTTTTCCGCGTCCGCGTAGAACAGCTCGTAGAAATCGCCCATCCGGTAGAAGAGCAGGGTGTCGGGATGGTCCGCCTTGAGCTGCAGGTACTGCTGCATCATCGGCGTGTGCGCACTGAGGTCCAGGGCGGCGGTGGAAGTCATCTTCGGAAAAATCTCGGGCGATATCGAACAGCCTGAGACTATACGGGGCGCCCCCGTTGGCCCTTGCCCTTGCGCCCTTAAACTGCCCCGCATGCGCACCCAGTACTACACCGCCGCCAGCCTCGACGGCTTCCTGGCCACCGAGGACCATTCGCTGGAATGGCTCTTCCCGCTGGTCGACATCCAGGACACCAGCCTTCCCGAGTTCATGCAAGGCGTGGGGGCGCTGGCCATGGGGTCGTCCACCTACGAGTGGATGCTGCGGCACGTGGTGAACGCGCCGGGCGGCGGCGCGCCCTGGCCCTATGCGCAGCCCACCTGGGTGTTCAGCAGCCGCCAGTTGCCGGCGGTGCCGGGCGCCGACATCCGCTTCGTGCGCGGCGATGTGCGGCCGGTGCACCAGGCCATGCAGGCCGCCGTGCAGGGCACGGGCAAGAACATCTGGCTGGTGGGCGGCGGCGAACTGGTGGGCCAGTTCTACGATGCCGGCCTGCTCGACGACATCATCGTGCAGGTGGGCTCGGTGACCCTGGGCAGCGGCCATCCGCTGCTGCCGCGCCGCATTGCCCAGCCCCGGCGGCTCGAGCTGACGGCCGTGAAGCGCTTCGGCCCCGGCATGGCGGAGCTGCGCTACGAGGTGCTGCGTGAAGGCGCGCCGGGGGCCGAGCGCGCGTGACGTCCCTGTTCCTCAAATGCCTGCTCGGCGCGCTGGCGGTCCTGGTGATCGCGCTGCTGTCCAAGACGCGCAATTTCTTCATCGCGGGCCTGGTGCCGCTCTTTCCCACCTTTGCGCTCATTGCCCACTACATCGTCGGCACCGAGCGCTCGGTGGCGGATTTGCGCACCACCGCGCTGTTCGGCCTGTGGTCGCTCATCCCCTATGCGGTGTACCTCGCAGCGGTCTACTGGCTCAGCGTGCGCTATTCGCTGGCCGGTACGCTGAGCCTGGCGACGGGCGCATGGATCGTTGCCGCCCTGGTTCTTCTGTTCGCCTGGAGCCGGGCCTTTCCGGCAGGCGCCTGAAGCCTGCCGGCGGGCTTGGCCGGCTGGGGCGGGTCAGGACGCGATGCCGTGCGCGTCCGCGCCGTCGATCAGGCGTGCGGCCAGCCGGGCTGCCATCTCGAGGCGGCGCACATCGCGCTCGTCCAGCTGGCCGTCCGGTTCGGGATGGAAGAAGCACAGCATGCCCAGGATGTGGCCGCTGGCCAGGCGCACCGGCGCACCGATGCCGGCACTGGCCGGCGTGTCGCCCTGCATGGCCAGGCCGGGCTGCGACGGGTCGGCGATGAAACGCACCTGGAGCTCCAGGTCGGCCTCCAGCAGCCGCACGAGTCCGGCCAGGGCCTGATCGGCCAGGGGCATGAGGGCGATGCCCGCGTCGTCTTCGTCCGGCAGGGGTGAATAAAGCTGTGCGGCCAGTGCGCGGGAGGCATCGATGCTCCTGCGAAGTTGTGGCGCCACGAATCCGTCTGCGAATGCCATGTCAGTTTCCTGGGGTTGTTCTTCTTTGCGCGCCCCATCGGGGGCTGGAAACGTCGGCTCTGCGCAGATTCGGGAAGGCCAAGGCGGGCGCGGGCCGGCGACAAGCCCGCGTTTTTGCCTGAAGGCGGCTTTTGCGTCTTCCCCAAACAAGGGGATGTGGGGAGTCAGGGCGCGATCAGGGCTTGAGCGTCCACTTGCCCGTGGTGCCCTGGCAGAAGGTGTAGACGCCTTCGTCCTTGGTGAACTTGTAGGCGTTGGCAATGCGCAGCTTGCGGCACTTGCGCGGCGCGGCAGCTTCGTCCACGCCCGCCGGGGTGACCGTGCCGGAGGCGCTGGTCTTGTCGTTGGCCCATTCGAGCGCCGGGCCTTCGGCCGGGCCGGCCAGGGCCTTGTCGATGGTGGCGCGAAGCAGCTTGAAGTCGGCCGCATTGAACTTGGCGGCCGGGCTGTTCTTCAGGAACAGCAAGTCGGCGCCCTGGGCGGCAGCCGGCAAGGGTGCGGCGAGGACGGCGGCGGAGATCAGCAGGGGCGCGGCAAATGCTTTCATGAATGGCGGTCTGGAGTTTTTTTCCATGGCCATTGTGCCGCGGCTGCGGGCGCCTGCCCGCAGTACCAAGCAGGGCTACAGATCGACCAGCACCTCGAAGCCGCCGTAGATCATCCGCTTGGCATCGAAGGGCGAGTCCTTGGGATCCATCATGTCCTTCATGCGCGGGTCCTTCATGACCTTGTCGTTGACTTCGTCCCGCTTGGCACGCGACTCGTAGACGATCCACGAGAAGAACACCACCTCGTCGTCCTTGAGCATGACGCTTTGCGGGAACGAGGTGAACTCGCCCGGCTTGACGTCGTCGGCCACGCATTCGCGAAACTGCTGCGCGCCGTGCTCGATCCAGACCTTGCCCGCCTTCAGCGCCATGTCGCGGTAGGCATCCAGGTTCTTGCGCGGCACGGGAACGACGAATCCATCGACATAGGGCATTTCGCTCTCCTTGTTTGGGGCTCGGGATTCAGATGGCGCCGACGCTGCCGGTGACTGGCAGCACGATGCCCGTGATGTAGCTGGCGCAGCACGGCGCGGCAAGGAACACGTAGGCGGGAGAAAGCTCTTCCGGCTGCGCGGGGCGCTTCAGGTCGGTCTTCTCGCCGAAGTGCGCGATGCGCTCGGCCTGCTGGTCGGCCGGATTGAGCGGCGTCCACACCGGCCCGGGCGCGACGGCGTTCACCCGGATGCCCTTGTCCAGCAGGCTGCTGGCCAGCGACTTGGTGAATGCATGGATGGCCCCCTTGGTCACCGAGTAGTCCAGCAGATGCCCGCTGCCTTCCAGCCCCGTCACTGACCCGGTGTTGATGATGCAGGCGCCTTGCTTCAGGTGCGGCACCGCTGCGCGCGCCATGCGGAAGTAGCCGCCGATATTGGTCTGCAATGTCAGGTCCAGGCGATCGTCGCTCACGTCCTCGATCTTCTGCGCGTGCATCTGGAACGCGGCGTTGTTGACCAGGATGTCCAGGCGTCCGAAGTGCTTCACGGCCTGCGCCACCGCCTGGTTGCAGAAAGCGCCGTCGGAAACGTCGCCGGCCATGAGCAGGCAGCGCCTGCCTTCGGCCTCCACGTGCCGCTTTGTCTCTTCGGCGTCCTCGTGCTCGCTGAGGTAGACGATGGCGACGTCCGCGCCCTCGCGCGCAAAGAGCACCGCCACCGCGCGCCCGATGCCGGAATCGCCGCCGGTCACCAGCGCGCACATGTCCTGGAGCTTGCCGCTGCCGCGATAGTCGGGCGCCAGGAAGCGCGGCCGCAGTTCCATCTGCGCCTCGATGCCGGGCTTTTCCAGGCGCTGCGAGGGCATCGGGTTCTCCGGCTCCTCGCGATGGCCGGCCTGCATCGGCTGCTTGGACTTGCCGGCTTTCCCGGCCTTGGCGCTGCTGCGGTCCTTCGCATCCTGCTGGCGCTGGACCTTGCGATGGTGTTCGACCACCGCGCTGGTCTTGCTGCGCGTTGGCATGCAGCCTCCGCGCTCAGTTCGCCTCGTGGCGCTTGCGCGTGGCCGCAGCCTTCTTGGCCGAAGCGGAGCGAGCCGCCGCCGGCCGTGATGCCGCGGCACGGCCGCCCAGTCGCCCGCCCTTGCGCGAAGCACTGTGGTTCTCGGGCTTGCCGCGCCCCGAACCGCTTTTCTCGCCGCCACCGCTTTCCTTGTTCACGGTGGCCCAGGCACGCCGCTCGGCTTCCTTCTTGCCGACGCCGCGGTGTTCATAGCCTTCCTCGATGTGCTCGGCCTTGCGTTTCTGCTTGTCCGAGTAGGCCGACTTGTCGCCTCTGGGCATGATGAATCTCCTTTGCAACTGGCAGGAACTCATGCTGCGCCGCGGCCCAGGTGGCGGATGTAGGAGCAGCGCGCGCCTGCCGGTCGGGCCAGGCCTTCGGCGCCGCCGGCCGCGTCAGGGCTGGTAGCCGGACTTGCGAACCACCGGTGCCCACTGCTCGCGGAAGGCCTTGAGCATCGCCGCCGTCTGCGCCTGGGTGGAGGCCACGGGCGTCATCATCGAGTCGTGGAAGGCCTTGACGGTGGCCGGGTCCTTCATCACGTCGTGGATGGCCTTGGACAGCAGCGCCACCTTGGCCGGCGGCATGCTGGCCGGGGCAAAGAAGGTGTTCCAGCCGGTGGCGGCCAGGTCCAGCCCGGCTTCCTTGAAGGTGGGAATGTCCGGCGCAAAGGGCGAGCGCCGGGTGCCGGAAATCGCCAGGATGCGCAGCTTGCCGGCCTGGTGCTGCGGCAGGGCCACGTCGAAGGTGTCGAAGGCAATGGGGACCTGCCCGCCGATCAGGTCGTTGAGCAGCGGCGCCGAGCCGCGATAGCCCACCACCTGGCCCTGCACGCCGGCCTTCTCGGCCGTCATGAGCGCGAAGAAGTGCGGCAGGCTGCCGGTGGCCGGCACGCCGAAGTTCGATTTCTCGGGATTGGCGCGCATCCAGGCCAGCAGGTGCGGCAGTTCCTTGACCGGCACCGCGGTCGAGACGGACAGGGCGAACTCGTAGTCGTTCACGTGCGAGACCGGCACGAAGTCCTTGTCGGGGTCGTAGCCGCTGTCCTTGAAGACCAGGGGCGCGACCACCATGACGGCCGGGTTGGCCAGCATGAGCACGTTCTGGCCCGCCGGGGTGCTCTTGACCTGCTGCGCGGCCAGGCGGCCGCCGGCGCCGGTCTTGTTGTCGACCACCACCGGCACACCCAGCTTGGGCGAGAGCTTGTCGCCCACGATGCGCGCCACCTTGTCGGAAGCGCCGCCGGGCGCAAAGCCCACCACGATGCGCAGCGGCCCGCCTTCCAGGGTCTGGGCCGACAGGCCGGGGCTCGCCGCGGCCAGGGCGGCCAGGCCGAGGCCGCCGATCAGGGTGCGTAGGGTCTTGCGCAGGGGCATGGTGCGATCTTTCCTCGTTGGGTGTTCCGGGCGGCGCGTGGCGCCGCCCGCCACTGTAGGGGCGCGACAATCGATTGATCAAATCAACTGCTTTGCGGAGTTACCCCGATGGCCCAGAAGCCCTTGCCCGGCGCAGGCCCCGTGCTCGACGACCTGCTGCTGTACCGCCTGAGCCGCCTGCTGGCGGTGGGCGGCAGCCCGGTGATCCGGCTGTGCGAGGGGCGCTTTGGCATCACGCGGCGCGAATGGCGCCTGCTGGCCACGCTGGTGGAGCACGGCGGCAAGGGCCTGGGGTCATCGCAGCTGGCCGAGCTTGCGCAACTCGACCGGGCCCGCACCTCGCGCGCGGTGGGGTCGCTGGCGGCCAAGGGCCTGATCCTGCGCAGCCAGCCGGGCGGGGACAAGCGCCAGGTGATGCTGCGGTTGACGGAGGCGGGCCGGGCCATCCACGCCGAACTCTTTCCGATGGTGCGCGAGATCAATGCGCACCTGATGGCCGCCCTCACGCCGCAGGCGGCCGAGCAGTTCGACGAAGCGCTGGCGCGGCTGCAGGCGCGGGCCGAGGCGCTGCTGCCGGCAGTCGCCGACCTGCCCAAGGCCGGCCGCGGCAGGCGCGCGGCATCGGGCGCCTGAGCCCGGGCGGCTATCGTGCGGTGTTTCCGTACCTGGGTTGCGCTGCCGCCAGCGGCGCATCGCCCCGCACCGCCTCCTGCCGCAGCGCGGCCGGCGACAAGTTCGCGTCCTGGCTCAGGCGCATCTGCGGCAGATGCTGCGGATACTCGCGCTGCATGAAGCTGATCAGGCCTTCGCGGATGCGGCAGCGCAGCTCGAAGGCCAGCCCCGACGTCGCAGCGGTGGCCAGCGCACGCAGCTGCATCGTCCGCTCGGTGATATCGGTCACCTGAAGGGTGAAGCTGCGGCCGTCCCACTCCGGCGCGGCCCGCACGATGCGCTCGAGTTCCGTGCGCAGCGGCTCGACGGGCATGCCGAAATCCACGTAGAAGAAAGCCGAGCCCAGCAGCTGCGAGCTGCTGCGCGTCCAGTTCTGGAAAGGCTTCTCGATGAAGTAGGTCAGCGGCAGGATCAGGCAGCGCTCGTCCCACAGGCGCAGCACCACGAAGGTGCCGGTGATTTCCTCCACGCGGCCCCATTCGCCCTCGACCACCAGCACGTCGTCGATGCGGATGGGCTGGGCCAGCGCCAGCTGCAGCCCGGCGATGAGGTTGCTGAACACCGGCTTGGCCGCCAGGCCCGCGACGATGCCGATCACGCCCGCCGAGGCCAGCAGGCTGGCGCCCACCTGCCGTGCACCCGGAAAGGTCATCAGCATCAGCGAGGCGGCGGCGATCAGCACCACGCAGATGGCCGTGCGCGCCAGCACACGGCCCTGGGTGTGCAGCCGCCGCGCCTGCAGGTTGTCGGCCACGGTGGCGGGGTACTTCGACAGAAAGCCCTCGGTGAAGCCGTTGATGGCGCGCACCGCCAGCCACGCCACGCCCGCGATGAGCAGCAGCCCGTTGAGGTGCCGCACGCTGCCCAGGCCGCGCAGGTCCTCCGGCGCGGCCTGCCAGACCATCTGCAGGCCGATGAGCGGCAGCACCCAGCGTGCCGCCGGCCGGCACTTGTCCACCATGCCGTACAGGCCCGGCAGCGGCCGCGTGAGGCGCAGCAAGAGCATGCGGGCGATGCGATGGACCACCAGCGCCACGAGCACCGCAACGACCGCCGCCGTCAGCGTGGGAAACCAGGGATGGGAAAGAATGACTTGCGCGCTCATGACGAACTCCGAGTCGATTGCAGCACGCGAGTTGCATCTTCGCGCAGCTGCAGCGCAATGCGCGTGGCGAAATCCAGGCGGCGCAGCAGCCAGGGGCTGACGTCGCTCTCGAAGGGGTCGGGCAGCGAGATGGGACCACCGGCGCTGGGCATGGCCGGAGCGATGTCGCTCATCGGACCCAGGGCCGCTTCGTCGAGCGGTGCGGTCAGCGACTTCTCGATGCGCTCGGCGGTGCGTTCAAGGGGGCCTTCGATGTCGGCGGGCGTGAGGCGGTCGCGCCGCAGCACCAGCATCGACTTCACCGCGCTGAGCTGCGCCAGCAGCTGGTAGCTGTGCGCCTGCAGGTATTCCAGCGGCGCCAGCGGCGGGCGCACGGCGCGCGGCTCGGAAATCGAGCGCTGCGTGGCCTGCACCAGCGCCGAGAGGCTGTCGTAGGCCTCGCGCCGGGCCAGGCGCCAGGCCAGCTCGGGCGTGTCGTCGGCCGCGCGCAGCTGGCCCAGGCCGAGTGCGAGCCTGGCGTGCCGGGCCTGTGCGCGCAGGGTGCGGCTGACCAGCGCCGGCAGCTGGTGGCGCTCCCACGAAGGCAGCACGTAGCAGAAGGCCCAGGCCAGACCGGCACCGATCAGCGTGTCGGCAATGCGCTCGAACAGCGCGAAGGTCGGGGCCATGCCGGTGTTGAGCATGTGCGCCTGCACCAGGCCCAGCACGGTGGCGGCCACGGCGGTGATGAGGTAGCGGCGGATGGCGAAGCCGTGCGCCACCGCCTGCGCGGCCGTCACGCACACCAGCAGCGCGAGTGCCGAGGGGTGCGCCGAAAGCAGCGCACTGGCCAGCACGCAACCCAGCAGCGTGCCGGCCACGCGGTGGTTGCGCCGCTCCAGTGTCTGCGAGAGGCTGCCGCGCAGCACCACCACGATGGTCAGCAGGATCCAGTAGTCGTGCGAGCCCCAGGGCAGCGCCAGCGCAATGCCGTAGCCCGCGGCGATGGCGAGCATGGCCCGGATGGCATGGCGCAGCGGCGGCGCGTCCCAGCGCCAGACCTTGAAGAAGGGCGCGAGCGACCAGTCGGTGGGGCTCACGAACATCTTCCAGCCCGCGCGCACCACGGCCAGGTCGGGTGCGCTGTCGCCGCGCGCGAGGGAGGTGAGGCGCAGCACGTCGTCGTTCAGGTGGCCGATGCGGTTGGCCATGCCGCGGGCCAGCAGGGCCGGCGTGGGGCCCATGCGGCCGTCCGCGCCCGGGCCTTCGTCCTGCGGCATGCGGATACTGGCCAGCAGCGGCCGGCGGTCCAGCGGCGGTTCGGGCTGGCGGCCCAGCAGCAGCGCGTCGGCCAGCGCGGCGGTTTCGCCGGCCAGCTCTTCCATGATGAGGCGCATCTCGCGCAGCACCTGCGCGCCGCCGGGATGGACGATGAGCGCTTCCAGGTCGAGCTCGGTCGCCACCAGGTGGTCGCGCATCTCCAGCGCGATCATCAGCATGCCCGCCAGCTGCTGGCGGCGCGGGGTGCGGGGCGACTCGAGCACGATGTCGCGCGCGGCCTGCAACTGGTCCGCCAGCGCGGCCTGGTCGCGCAGCAGCTGGCCGAGCAGCGGCGCGCTCACCTCGCGCACATCATCCGTCTCGCTCGGGGCACAGAATTGCCGGGCCTGCGTGCGCATCAGCGCCGCGAGCGCGAACAGCACGTCGGCCGTGAACTGGACGCGGTAGCGCGCATTGAGCGCCGAGTTGGCCAGCACCGCCCAGACGATGTACAGCCCGGCGCCCAGCCCGAAGTGCCAGGTGTTGACCCAGGCCAGGCGCCAGTCGGGCTGCGCCGGCGTGGCCATGGAGAAGATCATGGAGAACATCACCGCGATGGCGATCGGGATGCCTCGCTTGCCCCAGGCCATGGCCAGGAAGGCCAGGAAGGTGGCCGGCACCAGCAGCAGGCCCAGTTCCAGGGGCCGGGCGTGCAGCACCTGCACGGCGAAGAACAGCGGCAGGCCAAGAAAGGGCGCCGGCAGCATTGTGTAGAACTTGCCGCGGCGGGGGGCGGCCAGGTCGGGCGGCGCGCAGACCAGCACGCCCACCGAGGCGGTGGCGCCGGCCACCGGGCCGAGGAAGTAGTGCACCGCGGCCGAGATCAGCGCCAGGCCCAGCGCAACCGAGATGCCGTTGGTGACGTAGTAGCTCAGGGCAACGCGCATCGCCGCGCGAGCCCGACGCGCCGCGGCGCGTTGCGCCTGCATCACTTAGCGGAGGTCGGGTCCGAGGGAGCCGCACCGGGGGTGCGGGCGCGGGTCAGCTTGCGCGGCGCGGGCGCGGCGGCGGCCGGCGTTTCGCTTTCGGCGGCGGCGTCCGCTTCGCCCTGCTGCATCGAGACGGTGCTGCGGGCGTACACGTCGGCATCGGCATCCTGCACATGGCCGCCCTGGCGGGCGGCGCTGGCGCTCACGTCGCGCATGCGGTCGGACGCGCGCAGCTTCTCGTCCACGCCGGCGAACTTGGAGTACTTGGCCAGCAGCGGCACCAGCTGGCCGTACACGCGCGGCGCACCAGCCAGGCATTCGCGCTGCTCGAGGAAGTCGGGCTCGCCGGTGAAGTTGCCGATCAGGCCGCCGGCCTCGGTCACCAGCAGCGAGCCGGCCGCCACGTCCCAGATGTTCAGGCCCGTCTCGAAGAAGGCGTCGGAGAAGCCGGCCGCCACGTAGGCCAGGTCCAGCGCGGCGGCGCCGGGGCGGCGCAGGCCGGCCGCGCGCGGCATCAGGTCGGCCATGATGGCCAGGTACTGCTTGAAGTTGTCGCCCGTGCGGAACGGAAAGCCCGTGGAAATGAGGCATTCGTTCAGGCGCACGCGCTTGCTCACGCGGATGCGCCGCTCGTTCATGTAGGCACCACGCCCCTTGGTGGCGGTGAACAAGTCGTTGCGGGTGGGGTCGTAGATAACGGCCTGCTCGATCTTGCCCTTGACCGAGAGGGCGATCGACACGCAGTACACCGGGAAGCCGTGGATGAAGTTGGTCGTGCCGTCCAGCGGATCGATGATCCACACGTAGTCGGAATCCTGCGCGCCGTGCTGGCGGCCCGATTCTTCCGCCAGGATGCCGTGGCCGGGGTAGGCGGTCAGCAGCGTCTCGATGATGGCTGCCTCGCTGGCATGGTCGACCTCGGTGACGAAGTCGTTGACCTGCTTTTGCGAGATGCGCACGGCTTCGACGTCGAGCGCGGCGCGATTGATGATGGCGCCGGCGGCGCGGGCGGCCTTGATGGCCACGTTGAGCATGGGGTGCAGGTTGGACGACATGAATTTTTTGAAGAGCAGGCGAGGCAGGAGGCCGAAAGCAGCCCGGCGATGCGGGCGGCGACAATTGGGGTGATTTTACCCGGCCACCCCCTTTCGGGTGCCTTTCCGTTCTTTTGCCCCCCGATGCGAACCCGATTCATCCTGATCCAGACCAGCCATGCCGGCAATGTCGGCGCCGCGGCGCGCGCCATGCGCACCATGGGCTTCGACGACCTGGTGCTGGTGGCGCCGCGCTGGGCCAACGTGCTGCGCCGGGAAGAAACCATCCAGCGCGCCAGCGGCGCCCTGGACGTGCTGAACAAGGCGCGCATCGTGCAAACGCTGGACGAGGCGCTGGACGGCGTCACCCACCTGTGCGCCACCGCCATGATCGCTCGCGACTTCGGCCCGCCCACCCGCAGCCCGCGCGAGCACCTCATGCCGCTGGCGCAGCAGAAGGACCAGCACGTGGCCTTCCTGTTCGGCTCCGAGCGTTTCGGCATGCGCAACGAGGATGTGTACCGCTGCAATGTGGCGCTGCGCATTCCGACCGACCCCAGCTTCGGCTCGCTCAACCTGGGAGCGGCCATCCAGGTCATTGCCTACGAATGGCGCCAGGCACTGGGCGGCTTCGACGACGCGCTGCCGGCCGGTTTGCCCGAGCCCGCCGCTGCCGACGCGCAGGCTGTGGCCGGCATGCTGGCGCACTGGGAGCGTTCGCTGGTGAGCATCGGCTTTCTCGACCCCAAGGCGCCCAAGAAGCTCATGCCGCGCCTGCAGCAGCTGTTCAACCGGGCCCGGCCCACGGTGGAAGAGATCCACATCCTGCGCGGCATCGCCAAGCTGATGGCCGAACCCCAGCGGCCTGCCACGGAAGCGGAGTCCCCATCCTCTGCAAGCGATAGCGGCCAGCGATAGACTCGCGGCCCCATATCGATATCGCCGAAAGAGCTCAAACAAGATGTTCGACCGCCTGCGCTCCGATATCCGCTGCATCCTCGAGCGGGACCCGGCCGCCCATTCGGCCTTCGAGGTTCTTACGCTCTATCCGGGCCTGCACGCCGTGATGCTGCACCGGCCCGCGCACTGGTGCTGGAACCACGGGCTGCGCTGGCTGGGCAACTTCATCTCGCATTTCTCGCGCTGGCTCACCGGCATCGAGATCCACCCCGCAGCCAAGATCGGCAACCGCGTCTTCTTCGATCACGCCATGGGCGTGGTGGTGGGCGAGACCGCCGAGATCGGCGACGGCTGCACCATCTACCAGGGCGTGACCCTGGGCGGCACCTCGCTCTACAAGGGCACCAAGCGGCATCCGACGCTGGGCCGCGACGTGGTGGTGGGGGCCGGCGCCAAGGTGCTGGGCGGCTTCACCGTGGGCGACGGCGCGCGCATCGGCTCCAATGCCGTGGTGACGCGGCCGGTGCCGGCGGGCGCCACGGCGGTGGGCATTCCGGCGCGCATCATCCCGGCCGGCGAGGCGCAGCTGCGCGACAAGGTGGAGGGGCGCGAAGGCGCGTTTGCCGCCTATGGCGTGACGCAGGGCGACGACCCGCTGTCGCTGGCCATGCGCGGGCTGATCGACAGCGCCGGCGCGCAAGACAAGCAGATTGCCCTCTTGTGGCAGGCCATCGAGAAGCTGTCGCAGCAACAGCGCGATTGCGTGCCCGACGATGCGGCGCGCAAGGAGTGCTTCGAGGCCGAGAAGCTCGCGCAGCTGGTCGGCAAGTAAGGGCGCGACGCCCGGCCTGCGCGCCGGCTGCGCGTCAGCTTTCGAAGGTGCGGATGGCCGCCTTGGGCCGCCACACCTTGCACACCTCGGGATTGCCTTCCAGGTACGGTCCGCCGATCAGGTCGATGCAGTAGGGCACCGCGGCAAAGATGCCCGGCACGATCTGCTCGCCGTTCTCTCCCTTCAGCCCTTCCAGCGTTTCCGCGATCGACTTGGGCTGGCCGGGCAGGTTGATGATCAGGCTCTGGCCGCGAATGACCGCGACCTGCCGCGAGAGGATGGCGGTGGGCACGAAACGCAGGCTGATCTGGCGCATCTGCTCGCCGAAGCCGGGCATTTCCTTGTCGGCCACGGCCAGCGTGGCCTCGGGCGTGACGTCGCGCACGGCCGGGCCGGTACCGCCGGTGGTGAGCACCAGCGAGCAGCCGGCGTCGACCAGCTCGACCAGTGCGCGGCTGATCCGCTCCTTCTCGTCGGGAATCAGCCGCGACTCGAAATGCAGCGGGTTCTTCAGTGCGCGCCCCAGCCAGTCGCGCAGGGCGGGCAGGCCCTTGTCTTCGTACACGCCGCTGGAGGCGCGGTCGCTGATGGAGACGATGCCGATGCGTACGGGGTCGTAGTTCATGCGTCTTCCTCGCGCGATTGTTCGGCCGCTTCTTCGGCATGGTCGCTGCCCCCGTGCGCCGCCAGCTGCGCGCGCACGACCTGGAAGATTTCGCGGTAGGCGCGGCCTTGGCGCGGCGCCTCGCCGGGCGGGCCGGCCTTGAGGTCCTTGCGGGCCTGGCGGACCAGGGCGCGCAGTTGCTGGGCGTCGGTGGCCGGATGCGTCTCGATCCAGCCGCCCAGCGCATCGTCGTCGACGATCAGGCGGTCGCGCCACAGTTCGGCCTCGTGCAGGGCGAGCGTGGCTTCGGCGCTGGGGCGGTCCTGTTCGGCCAGGGCGGCGCGGATCGCGTCCAGCGTCTCGGGCTCCTGCAGTCTCATCTGCTTGCCGATGAACTGCATCTGGCGGCGCTTGCCTTCGAAATTGGTGATGCGCTTGGCTTCGACAATGGCTTCGCGCAGCTTGTCGCTGATCGGCAGGTCGTTGAATGCGGCGGCGCGCAGCTTGAGCAGCGCTTCGCCGAGCGCCTGCAGCTCGGCGCTCTCGCGCTTGAGGTCGGTCTTGCTGACATCGGTGCCCTTGAGCTCGCGCTTGAGCTCCTGGTCGAGTTCGCTGCCTTCGGCCACGAAGTGGCCGCGCACGAAGTAGCCTTTTTTGGGTTTGCGGGGCATGGCGGTCTGGTTTCCTGAAAGGGCCCGGGCCGGGCAGCGCGCGGTCGGCGCGGCCGGGTGGGCGCAAGTATCATTGTCCTCCACATGTCATCTACCTCTACCTCGCGTGCCGAGGGCGGCTTTGCCTACAGCCGCTCCTACTTCGAAAACCTGGTCGATACCGCCTTGGCGCATGCCAAGAAGCTGGGGGCCACCGATGCCGGCGCCGAGGCCTCCGAGGGCTGCGGCCTGAGCGTCTCGGTGCGCAAGGGCGAGTTGGAGAACGTCGAGCGCAACCGCGACAAGTCGCTGGGCGTGACCGTGTACGTGGGCCAGCGCCGCGGCAACGCCAGCACCTCCGACTTTTCAGAAGGCGCCATCAAGCAGACCGTGCAGGCGGCCTACGACATCGCCCGCTTCACCGCCGAAGACCCCGTGGGCGGCCTGCCCGACGAGGAAGACATCGTGCGCGAGCAGCCCGAGCTGGATCTGTTCCATCCCTGGGCCATCACCAGCGAAGAGGCGGCCAGGCTGGCGCTGGAATGCGAGGCGGCGGCCCTGTCCACCGACAAGCGCATCACCAACAGCGAAGGCGCGGGTGTCTCCGCGCAGCAGAGCCATTTCTTCAGCGCGCACACGCACGGTTTTCGCGGCGGCTATGCCAGTTCGCGCCATTCGATCTCGGTGGCACCCATCGCGGGGCGCGGCGACGACATGCAGCGCGACGCCTGGTACAGCTCCATGCGCTCGGCGGGCGAGTTGGCCAGCCCGCAGGCGGTGGGCCGCTATGCCGCCGAGCGGGCGCTCAGCCGGCTGAAGTCGCGAAAGATCAAGACCACCGAATGCCCGGTGCTGTTCGAGTCGCCGCTGGCGGCGGGCCTGCTGGGCTCGCTGGTGCAGGCCACCAGCGGCGGGGCGCTCTACCGCAAGAGCAGCTTCCTGCTCGACTCGCTGGGCAAGAAGGTGCTGGCCGACCACATCAGCGTCGACGAAGATCCGCATGTGCGGCGCGGCAAGGGCAGCGCGCCTTTCGACGACGAAGGCGTGGCCACCAAGGCGCGCAAGATCGTCGACGGCGGGCGGCTGGAGGGCTACTTTCTATCGACCTACTCGGCGCGCAAGCTGGGCATGAAGACCACCGGCAACGCCGGCGGCTCGCACAACCTCGTGTTGCATTCGTCGCGCACGCGTCCGCAGGACGACCTGGACGCGATGCTCGAGAAGCTGGGCACGGGCCTGTTCGTCATCGAGCTGATGGGGCAGGGCGTGAACTACGTGACCGGCGACTACTCGCGCGGCTGCAGCGGCTTCTGGGTGGAAAAGGGGCGCATCGCCTTTCCGGTGCAGGAGATCACCATCGCCGGCAACCTCAAGGACATGCTGCTGGGCATCGAGGCGGTGGGGGCCGACGCTTACACCTTCGGCGCCAAGACCACCGGCTCCATCCTGATCAACCGAATGAAGGTCGCAGGGTCCTGACAGCCCCCCGGCTTTTCACTCCCTTCGGTCGTGTAACTCCACCCCCCAGGGGGGAGACCCCACCTGGGGCCCGGCGGAGCCGGTTCCCCGGTGCGGGACTGGCCTAGATCCGTTGCTCGGCCAGGGTGCGCCAAGCTTCGCGCACCCGCACGATGGCCTGGAGATACGGCTTGGCAAAGCCCACCGGCTCCTGGTCGTGGGCGAGCCAGGAGAAGCTGAACACCAGGCCGTCTTCCTCGGGGCTGCCGTGCGCCACGTGGTCGAAGGTCTCGGGCAGCGGGCCCTGGGCCTGCATCAGGAACAGATGCCACAGCTGCGCGTGGCGGTGCTTGTTGCCTTCGATGCCGGCCTCGCAGTGGCGGTCCAGGGTGCCCAGCGGCACCAGCTCGCCGGTGTAGTGGATGCCGGATTCCTCCAGCAGCTCGCGGCGCACCGCGTCTTCCGGGGACTCGCCCGGTTCGATGGTGCCCTTGGGCAATTGCATGCCGCCGTCGGCCGGCTGGTAGAACACCAGCAGCCGGCCCTGGGCATCGACCAGGCAGGCGCAGGCCTTGAGGATGGGCTCGGCGTTGGCGCTCATGCCGGCGCCGCTCAAGCGCCGGAGAGTGCTGCCTTCACCGCGGCGCTGACCTGGCCCATGTCGGCCTTGCCGGCCAGGCGGGTCTTCACGGCACCCATCACCTTGCCCATGTCGCCGGGGCCCTTGGCGCCCAATTCGGCGACGATGGCCTTCACCTCGGCGGCGATCTCGTCGGCGCCCATGCGCTGGGGCAGGTAGGCGTCCAGCACCTTGATCTCGGCCGCTTCCTTGTCGGCCAGGTCCTGGCGGCCGCCCTGGGTGAAGGCAGCGACCGAGTCCTTGCGCTGCTTCACCATCTTGTCGATGACGGCGACGATCATGGCGTCGTCCAGCTCGACGCGCTCGTCCACTTCCTTCTGCTTGAGCGCGGCCATCAGCAGGCGGATGGTGGCGAGGCGCTCGGAGTCCTTGGCACGCATCGCCGTCTTCATGTCTTCGGTGATCTGGTCCTTCAGGCTCATGGCGTTTTCCTTTTCTTTTATCTGGCAGGCAAGAATGACAAGAGCCGCGGCAGGACGTTCCTGGCGCGGCTCGAAACCGGCGACGGCGGCTTCAGGAAAGAAGGGCCGTCGTGGCGGGGCAGCTTAGTACAGCTTCTTGGGCAGCTGCATGCTGCGCACGCGCTTGTAGTGGCGCTTGACGGCCGCGGCCTTCTTGCGCTTGCGCTCGGCGGTGGGCTTCTCGTAGAACTCGCGGGCACGCAGGTCGGTCAGCAGGCCCAGTTTTTCGATGGTGCGCTTGAAGCGGCGCAGCGCCACGTCGAAGGGCTCGTTTTCTTTAACGCGGATGGTGGTCATTTAGCTCGGTTTTTGAAACAGGGGGCCCAGGCAAGATCGTGACCCGGGCGGGGGTTCCTCAACTGAAAACTGGTGCGGCCGTTGAGGTAGGGCCAAAAGTTAGCCGCGCATTATAACCTGCGCGCGCCAGCTCGGTCGACCCCCGTCTTTCCCCGGCCCTCAGGCAGCCTGGCGGCCCCGCTGGTTGGACGCCACCACGTTGTCCTTGGGCAGGGCCTCCTGCCTAGCCACGGCGGCGATCCAGTCGGCGGTGGAGGCCACGGCGGCGAAATTGCTGTGGAACACGACGCTGAGCACCCGATGGATCTCTTCCGCGCTGGCCCGGCCGGCGGCGTTGGCGTAGGGGAGGGAGCCGGTCGCGTCCGCCAGGAACTCCATCGCCAGGCCGCGGTGCATTCCCTCGTACACCGTCGATGCGTTGCAGTTGTGCGTCATGTAGCCTGCGATGGTGAGCGTGTTCACCCCGTGCGCTTCGATCCAGGCGGCGAAATCGGTGCCGGTGAAGACGCTTGGCAGGGTCTTGGTGATCAGGTGGTCGCGTGCCCGGCCGGCGACTTCAGGATGCAGCTGGCCGCCGTGCTTGTCGGCCTGGAACACCGGTGCGCCGGCCGGCGCATGGTGCTGCACCACCACCACGGGCACGCCGGCGGCGCGGGCGGCGTCCATGGCGCGGGTGATGTTGGGCAGGGTGTCCGAGATCGGCGGGTACTCGATGGGCAGGCCGCCGCCCTCGAAGTATTCGTTTTGCACGTCGATGACGACCAGGGCGCGGCGGGGAGAAGAAGACATCGGCTTTGGCTCGCAAGTGGTTGCAGGAGCCTGCATTCTTGGCGATTGCGCGGGCCGCGCACAGCGGGCCGCAAGACATGGACCGATCAGATTCGGACATTGCCTGTGCATGCCCCGGTCCCGCTGCAGCGATGCCGGCTGCGTACGCTTACTGCTGCGCGGCCAGGGCCTCGGCGCAGGCATGCGCGCTGGCCCACGCCCACTGGAAGTTGTAGCCGCCCAGCCAGCCGGTGACGTCCACCACCTCGCCGATGAAGTACAGGCCGGGCTGCTTCGACTCCATGGTCTGCGACGACAGCTCGCGCGTGTCGATGCCGCCGGCCGTGACCTCGGCCTTCTTGTAGCCCTCGGTGCCGCTGGGCGTGATCTGCCAGCGGCCGATGCGCTCGGCCAGCTGCGCCAGGGCCTTGTCGGCCGCCTCGTTGATGGGGCGGGCCAGTGCGGCGTCCTGCCCGACCCAGGCGTCGGCCAGGCGCGCCGGCACCCACTGCGCCAGTTCGTTGGCAATGCGCTTCTTCGAGCGCGCCTTGGCGTCACGCAGTTCCGCGTCGACCTGCACGCCGGGCGCGAAATCCAGGGTGAGCGGCGAGCCGGGCTTCCAGTAGCTGGAGATCTGCAGCACCGCCGGGCCCGACAGGCCGCGGTGCGTGAACAGCAGGTCTTCATGGAAGCTCATGCGTTCCTTCTTGGCGCCGGTCTCGATCTGCACCGGCAGCGCCAGGCCGGCCAGGTCGGCATAGGGCGCCCAGCCTTCGCCGGCGAAGGTGAGCGGCACCAGCGCCGGGCGGGGCGCCACGACACGCAGGCCGAATTGCGCCGCGACGCGGTAGCCGAAGTCGCTGGCGCCGATCTGCGGAATCGACAGGCCGCCGGTGGCCACCACGAGCCGGGGTGCGCGCACTTCGCCGCGGGATGTCTGCAGCCGGTAGCCCTCGCCGGCCTCGAATTGCACCTCGCCCACCTTGCACGGCTGCCAGTGGGCCACGTTGCCTGCGGCGCATTCGGCCAGCAGCATGTCGATGATCTGCTGCGACGGGCCATCGCAAAAGAGCTGTCCCTTGTGCTTCTCGTGGTAGGCGATGCCGTGTTTTTCCACCAGGCCGATGAAGTGCTGCGGCGTGTAGCGCGACAGGGCCGAGCGGCAGAAATGCGGGTTGTCGCCCACGAAGTGGCGCTGCGGCGCGCGCAGGTCCAGGTCGCGGTTGGTGAAGTTGGCCCGCCCGCCGCCCGAGATGCGGATCTTCTCGGCGATGCGCTCGTTGTGGTCCAGCAGCAGCACGCGCAGCCCGCGCTGGCCGGCGTGCGCTGCGCAAAAGAGGCCCGCGGCGCCTGCGCCGATGACGATGGCGTCGAAGACGCGGTTGACTTCCATGTTTGCTGATTCGCCGCCGATGCTTTGGAGGCCGAGCATTCTAGGGCGGCCCTGCTTTGCTCCCTCCCCCGCTGGGGGAGGGTTGGGGTGGGGGCCGGCGCGGCGCTCGATAGCGATGCGGTGTGTGCCCCCATCCCGGCCTTCCCCCGGCGGGGGAAGGGGGAAGTCGCGTCAGGTGCCGAAGCGTTGGGCTTCCAGGCCTGCGGCCGCAGCGCCCTTGAGCACGTCGCCCACCACGATGATGGCCGGGCTGCCGATGCCCGAGTCGGCCAGCGCCTCGTGCATGCGCGCCAGCGTGCTCAGCACATGGCGCTGCGTGGGCAGGGTGGCGTCCTGGATGATGGCCACGGGCGTCTTGCCCGGCAGCCCCTCCAGCAGGCCCTGCTGGATGTGGGTCGCGCCGGACACGCCCATGTAGATCACCAGCGTCAGGCGCGCCTCGTGCGCCGCAGCAGCCAGCTTCTTCCAGTCGGTGGGATGCTCGGTGGCGCCGTGGCCGGTCTTGGCATGGCCGGTGACGAAGACCACGCCCTGTGCGCGGTCGCGGTGCGTCAGCGGCACCTGCAGCGATGTGACGGCCGCGAGGCCCGAGGTGATGCCGTTGACCACCTGCGCCTCGATGCCCGCCTCGCGCAGGTGCTCCACCTCTTCGCCGCCGCGCCCGAAGATAAAGGGGTCGCCGCCCTTGAGGCGCACCACGTGTTCGCCTTCGCGCACCGCGGTGATCATGAGCTTCTCGATGAAGGCCTGGGGCGTGCTCTTGCAGCCGCCGCGCTTGCCCACGTAGACGATGCGCGCATCGGGCCGGGCGTGCGACAGCACCTCGTCGTTGACCAGGTCGTCGACCAGGATCACGGTGGCGGCCTGGATCGCCTTGGCGGCCTTGAAGGTGAGCAGGTCCGGATCGCCGGGGCCGGCGCCGACCAGCGTGCAGGTGCCTTGAATGGAGGTGAGGTGATTCATCGTCATGCTGCCCTGGCGAGAGGTGTCGTGGTGGCGTGGGCGTCCAGGTCCTGCGGCTTTGTGTCCAGCAGCTGGACCAGCCGCAGCACGTGTTCGACCTGGCGCGAGATGGCATCCGGCGCCGGCAATTGGCCATCGAGTACGCGGCGGGTGTAGTCGACGGTGGATGGCAGATCGATGCCGTCCGGCAGACCCGGCACTCCGTCCAGCGTGCCGGGCGCCTGTGCTTGCAGCTCGATGCGCCGGCCTTGCACGAAGCCGTCCACCTGCGCGGTGCGTCGCGGGTCCGCGACGCTCTCGCCTTCGAGGCCGCGAGAGAGCAGGGCGTTGGTCCGCGTCAGCGCAAAAGTCTCGGCCATCGACTCGGCGTAGGCGGGGTGCGTGTAGCTGCTGATGAGCAATTGCCGGTCGCCATCGGCCGGCAGCAGGAGCTTGACCACGCTGTGGGCGGGATTGCGCAGGCCGACCACCTGGCGCACATCCAGCAGGCGCTTGAGGCCGGGGCACAGCAACTGCGTGCTGACGTGGGCAACTTCGCCTTCCTTCACTTCGCGCACGGAAGCCAGCGCAGCCATGCCCATGGCTTCGAGCAGCGAGGCTGATGTGACGCGGCGCGCCTCGGTCTGGGTGCCGTGCAGCAGCACCGGCAAGCCTTCACGCGCGAGAAGCAAGGCCAGCAGCGGCGTGAGCACCGGCAGCTTGCGCGCGCCGTTGTAGCTGGGAATCACGATGAGCGGCAGCTGGCCATCCGGGGTGTGAAAACGGGTCAGGCGTTCGTGCGTCGCATCGAGAAAGCCGGCCATCTCCTCGGGTGTTTCGCCCTTGATGCGCATCGCCAGGCAGAAGGCGCCCACTTCGAGGTCGGTCACCCGGCCGTCCAGCACCTGGCCGAACAGGTCTTGGGCCTGCTCGCGCGACAGCGGCCGGGCGCCGCGTGCGCCGCGCCCGATTTCCTTGATGTAGTGGCTGATGCTCATGGTGGGTGATTGGCCCTCGATTGTCCCGCAAGGCTTATGCCAAATCGGGCGGGTCCTTATGCCCCCACGGTCTCGCGGGATGTCACCGCCGCGCGCACCATTCGCTTGAGTTCGGGCACACACGAGCCGCAGTTGGTGCCGCAGCGCAGGCGGCCTTGCAGCGCGGCGAGCCGCTCGGCTTCGCTGCCGACGGATTCGCGCAGAGCACAGTCAATGGTGCTTTCGCTCACTCCGAAGCAGCTGCACACCACCTTGCCCCTGGAACTGACGCCCGCCGGCGCGGTGGCGCCGGGACGCAGCAGCTGGCGGCCGAGCGCCTGGGCCGGCAGGCCTTGCTGCAGCAGCGGCTTGATCCAGGCTTCTGCGCGCGTGTCGCCGCCGAGCAAAACGGCTTCGAGATGCGCATCGCTGCCGGCGCGCACGAGCCGCGCGGTGCGGCGCTGGCCGTGCCGGGCATCGACGTAGCGCAGCGAGTCCACGGCATCCAGGCCGAGCAGCTTCTCCATGTGCGCCAGCAGTGCGTCCGGCGCCGGGTCATGGCCGGCGGCACGAAACAGCACGCCGCTGCGCTCCGGGTCGCCTTCCGGCGACAGCGCGCCGCCCGCGCTGAAGGGCACGCAGCTGGCAAACGGAAATTCCTTCATCAGTGCCCGCGCCGACTGCAGCGCCTGCAAGGCACGGTCGGCCGGCAGCCAGGCCATGGCCAGCAATCCCCACGGCAGTTCTGCCTTCAGCACTTTCACCGCCGTGTGCTTGAGCTCGGGCTGCTTCGAGTCGGGGCAGAAGGCCGGCGTGGTCAGGGCGTTGATGCCGGCCAGCGTGTCGCCGGTGGACGACCGTCCGCTCAAGTACTCGCCGCCCCAGTGCATGGCGACAAAAGTCTGGCTGCGGCCCATGTCTTCGCTGGCCTGCGCGGGCATCACGATGCTGCCGCGGCGCGAGGTGAGGTAGACCAGGTCGCCGTCCTTCAGGTCGCGCTGCGCCATGTCGTGCGGATGCAGCTGCACAGCCGGCTCGGCCACATGGCCGAACAGGCGACCGAGCGTGCCGGTGCGGCTCATGCCGTGCCACTGGTCGCGCAGGCGACCCGTGTTGAGCGAGAAGGGGTAGCGCGGCTCACGCTGCTCGGCGGTGGGCTGGTAGGGCGCGGCCACGAAACGGGCGCGGCCGTCCGGCGTGGCAAACACGCCGTCTTCGTAGAGCCGCGTCTTGCCGATCTGGCGCCGCGATGCGCTCGGGTTGCCATAGACGCCGGCGGCACGGTCCGAGGGACACGGCCATTGCTGCGGGCCGTCGGTGTCGAGCATGGACCAGGAAAGGCCCGTGATGTCCAGATCGCGCCCCCGCGTCGATTCGCGGTGCTCGTTCCAGATGGCCTCGGCACCAGGCTCGCTGTCCGGCGCATACGGAAAGAGAGAAGGGCGCGCCCCGTGGACAGGCAGCAGCGCCTCCAGCCGGCGCGCGAAATCGCCGGCGATGGACCAGTCGTGCCGCGCCGCGCCGGGGGGCGGCACGGCGGGCCGCACGCGCGAGATGCGGCGCTCGCTGTTGGTCACGGTGCCGGTCTTCTCGCCCCAGGTGGTGGCGGGCAGCAGCAGGTCGGCGTAGGCGCAGGTGGCGGTGGTGGCGAAAGCTTCCTGCACGACCACCAGCTCGCAGCGCTCCAGCGCCCGGCGCACCGTGCGCTGGTCGGGCATCGATTGCGCAGGGTTGGTGCAGGCGATCCACAAGGCACGGATCTCGCCGTCGGCGGCGGCCTGGAACATTTCCACCGCCGTCTTGCCCGGCTTGTCGGGCACCTGCGGCACGCCCCACAGCGCAGCCACCTCGGCGCGGTGCTGCGCATTGGCCAGATCGCGGTGCGCCGAGAGCAGGTTGGCCAGCCCGCCCACTTCGCGCCCGCCCATCGCGTTGGGCTGCCCGGTCAGGGAGAAGGGGCCGGCGCCGGGCTTGCCGATCTGTGCCGTGGCCAGGTGCAGGTTGATGAGTGCGGTGTTCTTGGCGGTGCCGCTGGACGACTGGTTCAGGCCCTGGCAGTACAGGCTGAGCGTGGCCGCGGAGGTGGCGAACAGGCGTGCCGCTTGCAGCAGGTCGTCTTCGGAGATGCCGCAGATCGCCGCCACCTTGTCCGGCGTGCAGTCGCGCACCGTGGCCTCGAGCGCATCGAAGCCGCTGGTGTGGGCGGCGATGTAGTCCGGCCGCGTCCAGCCCTTGCGCAGCATCAGGTGCAGCATGCCGTGGAACAGCATGACGTCACTACCGGGCTGGATGGGCAGGAACAGGTCGGCGATCTCCGCTGTGTCGGTGCGCCGCGGGTCGGCCACCACGATCTTCATCGCGGGGTTGGCGCGCTTGGCGTCCTCGATGCGCCGGAAAAGAATCGGATGTGCCCAGGCCGCGTTACTGCCCACGAAGAACAGGCACTGCGCATGGTCGAAGTCCTCGTAGCAGGCGGGCGGGGCGTCGGCGCCCAGCGTCTTCTTGTAGCCGGCGACCGCGCTGCTCATGCACAGGCGCGAATTGGTGTCGATGTTGTTGGTGCCAATCAGGCCCTTGGCCAGCTTGTTGAAGACGTAGTAGTCCTCGGTCAGCAATTGGCCCGACACGTAGAAGCCCACGGCGTCGGGACCATGCTGGCCGATGATGCGTGCGAACTTCGACGCAGCCATGTCCAGTGCGCCGTCCCAGCTGATGCGCCGCGGCTCGCCGCCGCGCTCCAGTCGTTGCATGGGCTGCAGGAGCCGCGCCTGCCGCGTGACTTCCGCGGCCGCCGTCAGGTGCAACGTGGAGCCCTTGGTGCACAGGCGGCCGAAGTTGGCCGGGTGCTCGGGGTCGCCGCGAACGCCGATGATCTGCGCGCCGTCGGATTCGATGATCACACCGCAGCCGACGCCGCAGTAAGGGCAGGTGGATCTGGTTTCAGCCATGGAGGTCCGCTTCACCGAACATCAGCCTGTCGCGGATGCCGCTCACATCGCTGCCTTCGCACAGCAGCCTGAAGTACCAGCTGCCGTCCATCGTGTCGCCGTACAGGCAGGCGCCCACCAGCTTGTCGTCCTTGATCACCAGCTTCTTGTAGACGCCGCCGAAGGGGTCGTTCATCACGATCTCCTCGCAGCCTTCGCCACCCATGAACTCGCCGGCGCTGAACAGGTCGATGCCGGTGACCTTGAGCTTGGTGGAAGTCAGCGAACCCGCGTAGCGGCCGGTGCCGAACTGGGCCAGGTGGTTGGCCGCCACCTTGGCCTGCTCGAACAAGGGCGCCACCAGTCCGTAGGCCACGCCGCGGTGCTGCGCGCATTCGCCCACCGAGTAGATGCGCGCGTCGGTCACCGTCTGCATGGTGTCGTTCACCACGATGCCGCGCTCGCAGTGCAGGTGCATCTGCTGGGCCAGTTCGATGTTGGGGCGGATGCCCACGGCCATCACCACCAGGTCGGCTGGCAATTCGGTGCCGTCCTTGAAGCGGATGGCGCGCACGCGCCCGGCCTCGTTGCCCAGCAGCGCCTGTGTCTGCGCGCCGAGCATGAAGTGCAGGCCGCGCTCTTCCAGCGTCTGCTGCAGCAGCCTGCCGGCGGTGCCGTCGAGCTGGCGCTCCATCAGCCAGTCGCAGGCGTGCACGACGGTCACGTTCATACCGCGCAGCGCCAGGCCATTGGCCGCTTCCAGGCCCAGCAGACCGCCGCCGATGACCACCGCGTTCCTGTGCGTGCGGGCGGCGTCGATCATGTAATCGGTGTCGGCAATGTCGCGGTAGGCAATCACGCCCGCGAGTTGGTTGCCGGGCACCGGCAGCATGAACGGGTTGGAACCGGTGCAGACCAGCAGCCGGTCGTATCCGGCCTCGGTGATCTCGCCCTTGGCATCCACGGCGCGCACGACGCGCCGGATCCGGTCCACCTCCACCACCTTCTTGCCGGCATGCAGGGTGATGCCGTTTTGCGTGTACCAGGCCCAGCTGTTGAGCACGATCTCGTCGATCGTCTGCTCGCCCGCCAGCACCGGCGACAGCATGATCCGGTTGTAGTTGGGATGCGGCTCGGCGCCGAAGACGGTGATGTCGTAGAGGTCCGGCGCGATCTTCAGCAGCTCTTCGATCGTGCGCACGCCGGCCATGCCGTTGCCGATCAGTACGAGCTTGAGCTTTTTCATGGGCAACACCTGTGCAATGGAGCCTGTCGCGCTCAGGCGCGTGCGGCGGCCACGCCGTCGGCCGCCATGCGTGCGCGTCCGCCCTTTTCCGCCCACGTGCGGGTCCAGCGGACCTGCATGACGCGCATCACGCCGAGCATGATCAGGGCCAGCAGTGCGAAGAAGACAAAGCCCCAGGCATAGCTGCCCAGGTACTGCTTCGAAAGACCCATGGCATTGGGCACCAGTCCGCCGCCCAGCGCGCCGATCTCGCCGATCATGGAACCGGCCACCGCCGTGCTCGCGGGCCAGCGCAGCGGCACCAGCTGGAATAGTGCGCCGTTGCCAGCGCCCAGTGCCGCGAAGCACACGACAAGCAGCAGCGTGGTGACGACCAGCGACGACGAGGCCAGGCCCACCAGACCCAGCGCCGCGGCCACCACCATCAGCACCAGCGTCAGTGCGTTCACCCCGCCCCAGCGGTCGGAGATCCAGCCGCCGAAAACACGCACCGCTGCGCCCATGAAGGCCGCCAGCATGGTCAGCTGGCCCGCCTGCACCTTGCTCACGCCGAATTGCTCGTAGTAGTAGGAGGGCAGGAAGGTGGTCAGGCCGATGAAGCCGCCGAAGGTCACGCCGTAGATCAGGCTGAACACCCAGCCGTCCTTCTCGAACAGGCAGGCGACGTGCTCGCGCAGGCCGGCGTGGGTGTCCACGTCGGGCGGTTCCTTCGCGAACATCACCATGACGAGCATCGGCACCAGGATGGCGCAGGCGGCCACCGCGTAGACGCTCTGCCAGCCCAGCCATTGCGCGAGGGGCGGCGCCACCAGCACGGACACTGCCGTGCCGACGTTGCCGGCGCCGACCAGGCCCATGGCCAGCCCCTTGTGCTGCGGCGGAAACCAGCCCGCGCCCAGCGACAGCGCCACGCCGAAGCTGGCGCCAGCAATACCCAGCAGCACGCCCATGGCCAGCAGCCCGTTGAAGCTGTCGACCATGAAAAATCCGAAGAGCATGGCCACCGCGATCAGGCCCATCTCGACCAGCGTGGCGTTCTTGCGCCCGATGTATTGCGACAGCACGCCCAGCGGAAAGCGCATGAGCGCGCCGGCAATGATCGGCACCGACAGCATCAGGCCCTTCTGCGCCGGCGTGAGGTCGAAGCTTTCGCCAATGAAGGGCGCCATGGCGCCGTTGAGCACCCAGATGCAGCACGAGAACGCGAAGTACAGGAAGGCTGCGAACAGGGTGGGCCCGTGGCCCGATTTCAGAAAGTACTTGAAGCTGGTCATGGCTTTTCAGTGCGACGGAATGCCAGGGCCCCGGCCAAACGGAAGGCCGATGCGCCTGGCAGTGTGGGAGGGGGCGCACCGGGAGCGAGCGCCCGGGCGGGTCGGTGTGCCCTGCGCGGCTGCGCAGGCCGGGGTGCGTATGCCGCACCTCCTTCACCAAAGCGGTGCTTCGTTACACCGTGCCCGATCTCACGCAAGAGCCATGCCTGAACTTGAAGGCGGGTCTGGCCTATGCTCGTGGCCTTGCCATGGCCTCTCTTCTTCTTGTTTTTCCCAGCGAAACGAGTGCGGCAGGTGCATCCGCCGCCTTGCGCGCGCTGCTGGCAGGCACCGAGTTCGCCAACCCGGATGAAACGACCTGCCGCAGCATGGTGCGCAAGGCCGCTGCTGACGCACCGCGACAGATCCTCCTGTGTGCCACGCAAGGCGCCGAAGAGCCCGCGCTGCTCGATGCGCTCAAGGCCTGGCAAGGCAGGCCGCCTTGCGCGTTGAGCCTCGCCTGCGGGTCGGTGCCGGCAGATGCGGTGCAGTGGGTGGAGTGCGGCGTGCATGCCTGGGCGCCGCTTGGCGAGCTCGATGCGGTCCGCCTGGCGCGCTTGCTCGCCGAGGCACAGGCGCGCTGGCAGCGCGAAGCCGACCTGCGCGCCGAAATGCACGCCTTGCGCACCCGCCTGGACGAACGCAAGTGGATCGATCGCGCCAAGGGATTGCTCATGTCGGCGCGTGGCATCGGCGAGGACGAGGCCTTCGTGCTGCTGCGCGGTGCCGCCATGCATGCCAACCTGCGGTTGGGCGAGGTTTCGCGCTCGTTGGTGGAGGCTGCGCAATGGGCCGAGGCCATCAATCGCGCGGGCCAGTTGCGCATGTTGTCGCAGCGCCTGGCGCGGCTGGCGGCGCAGGAACTTGCCGGCGTCGATGTTCGGCGCGGGCGGGTGCTGCGCAAGGAGTCGGTGCAGCGGGTACAGCAGAACCTGGAACACCTGGATAGCCTCGGACTGGACTCCCGGGCCGCGCACAGCCTGGCACAGGTGCGCCGCGCCTGGGAACCGTTGGCCTCGGTCCTTGACGAGCGTGCCGCCCCGGCAGCGCTGGCCGAACTCGACGAGCGCGCCGAGGCCCTGCTGGGCGCCGCCGAAGCCCTGACCGGTGCGCTGGAAGCCACCGGCGCCCGTCACGCCCTGCGCATCGTCAACATCTGCGGCCGCCAGCGCATGCGCGCCCAGCGCCTGGCCAAGGATGCGCTGCTGGCCTCGCTGCTCGGCTCCGACGCGGTGCGCGCCCGTCTCACGCTGACCATGGACGAGTTCGAAGCCGCCTTGCTCGATCTCGAGCAGACACCGCTGAGCTCGGCCGAGATCCGCGCCACCCTCGCGCAGGCGCGCGACGAATGGCTTGTGCTCCTGGGCGGCGTGCGCAATGCCGACAGCGCCGACGGCCGCACGGCGCTGGTGCGCGCCAGCGAGGCGCTGCTGCTTCGCTTCGACCAGCTCACCGCCGCCTACGAGCGCAGCCTGCAGGTCATCATGTCCTGATCGGCCGCTGGGGCGCGTGCGCATGGCGGCTGCCCCGGCGTCCTATGCGGCCACCTTCTCCACGTGCGCCTGGCGCGTATAGAGGAAGTCGATCACCGCCTTGCGGGCGTGGACGTAGGCCGGGTCCTCCGCCAGTTCCACGCGGTTGCGCGGGCGCGGCAGCGCCACCTGCAGGACTTCGCCGATGGTGGCGCCCGGACCGTTGGTGAGCATCACGATCTTGTCGGACAGCAGCACCGCCTCGTCCACATCGTGCGTCACCATCACCACCGTGCTGCGCGTGTTGGCGACGATGGCCAGCAGCTCATCCTGGAGCTTGGCGCGGGTGAGGGCGTCCAGCGCGCCGAAGGGCTCGTCCATCAGCAGCACCTTGGGCTCCATCGACAGCGCCCGTGCAATGCCCACGCGCTGCTTCATGCCGCCGGAGATTTCGCCGGGGCGCTTTTGCGCCGCAGCGGTGAGCCCCACCAGCGCCAGCGCCGCGTCGGTGCGCGACCTGAGCTGGGCCTTGCCTTCGCTCGCGCCGAAGACGCGCTCCACCGCCAGGTAGACGTTCTCGAAGCAGGTGAGCCAGGGCAGCAGCGAATGGTTCTGGAACACCACGGCGCGGTCCGGCCCGGGTCCGCGAATCTCCCGGTTGGCGCACAGCAGCGTTCCTTGCGTGGGCGCGGTGAGCCCTGCAATGAGGTTCAGCAGCGTGGACTTGCCGCAGCCCGAGTGGCCGATGAGCGTGACGAACTCGCCCTTGGCCACGTCGAGGTCGATCTTCTGCAGCGCGAGGAAACTGCCCTTGGCGGTCTTGAAGCGCTGCTCCACGCCGCGGATCTCGATGTACTTCTCTTCGTTCATGCCTTGACCTCTTCGAAAGTGAATGCGGTGGCGATGCGAATCAGCGCGAACTCGAGCAGCAGGCCGACGATGCCGATGACGAAGATCGCGATGATGATGTTCTTGACGTTGAGGTTGTTCCACTCGTCCCACACCCAGAAGCCAATGCCCACGCCGCCGGTCAGCATCTCGGCCGCGACGATCACCAGCCAGGCCGTGCCTACCGCCAGGCGCACGCCGGTGAGCATGTAGGGCAGCACCGCGGGAAAGAGGATCCTGGTGAGCACCTTCCATTCCGAGAGCTGCAGCACCTTGGCCACGTTCATGTAGTCCTGCGGCACGCGCTGCACGCCCACCGCGGTGTTGATCACCATCGGCCAGATCGAGCAGATGAAGATGGTCCAGATGGCGGCCGGGTTGGCGCCTTTGAAAACCAGCAGGCCGATGGGCAGCCAGGCCAGCGGCGACACCGGCCGCAGCAGGCTGATGAGCGGATTGAACATGCGCGAGAGAAAAGTGAAGCGCCCGATGGCAAATCCCGCCGGAATGCCGACCGCCGCCGCCAGCCCGAAGCCCAGCGCCACGCGCTGCAGCGACGAGAGCACGTTCCAGCCCACACCCTGGTCATTGGGTCCCTTGCTGTAGAACGGGTCGCTGAACACTTGCAGCGCCTGCTTCCAGGTCTCGGCGGGCGACGGAAAACCGCTGGTGCTGCGCAGCGCCACCAGTTCCCACACGAGCACGAGCAATGCGATGCCCAGTAGCGGCGGGAGCACGCGCAGCCAGATCCAGCTCCAGTCGCGCGGCGTGCGCGGCAGTGGCGGCTCGGAGAACGCGGGCACGAAGGGCTGCGCAGGGGCCGCGGCCTTTGCAGTGGCTGCGGCCGGCGCAGGCATGGCACGCGCAGCCTCCAGCGGTGAGTGAAATACGGCACTGACCATGGTGATGTGCTCCATTCAAGAGTTTCAGGTGCCGTAGACCTTGAAGGCATCGGCGTATTTCTTCGGGTCCTTGCCGTCCCACACCACCCCGTCGAAGAGCTTGCTGGTGCGAAGCGGGTCCTTGGGTACCGGCGTCTGCGTGGCGGCGGCGGCCTGCTTGTAGATGTCGATGCGGTTGATCTCGGTGGCCACCTTCAGGTAGTCGGGGTGGTCCTTGAGCAGCCCCCAGCGCTTGTGCTGCGTGAGGAACCACATGCCATCCGACAGGTAGGGGAAGGTCACCGCGCCATCGGCATAGAACTTCATGTGGTTGGGGTCGTCCCAGCTCTTGCCCAGGCCGTTGACGTAGCGGCCCAGGATGCGCTGGTTGATCGCATCGACGCTGGTGTTCACGTAGCTCTTGTCGGCAATGGTCTCGGCCATCTTGTTCTTGTTCTGCAGGCCGGCATCGATCCACTTGCCCGCCTCGATGATCGCGGCCGTCACGGCGCGTGCCGTGTTGGGATGCTTCCGCGCGAAGTCACCCGTGGTGCCGAGCACCTTCTCCGGATGATCCTTCCAGATGTCCTGCGTGGTGATGGCGGTGATGCCGATGCCGTCCATGATGGCGCGCTGGCCCCAGGGTTCGCCCACGCAGTAGCCGTCCATGTTGCCCACGCGCATGTTGGCCACCATCTGCGGCGGCGGCACGGTGATGACCTTGGCGTCCTTCATCGGGTTCACGCCGCTGGCCGCCAGCCAGTAATACAGCCACATGGCATGCGTGCCCGTGCGAAAGGTCTGGGCAAAGGTGTATTCGCCCTTTTGCGCGGCCATCAGCTTGGCCAGCGACGGGCCGTCGACCGCGCCTTTGTCGGCCAGCTTCTTCGACAGCGTGATGGCCTGGCCGTTGTTGTTGAGGGTCATGAGCACCGCCATGTCCTTCTTCGGGCCGCCGATGCCAAGGTGCACGCCGTACACCAGGCCATACAGCACGTGGGCGAAGTCCAGCTCGCCGTTGACCAGCTTGTCGCGCACGCCGGCCCAGCTGGCTTCCTTGCTGGGCACGATCTTCACGCCGTACTTCTTGTCGATGCCCAGCACCGAGGCCATCACCACGCTGGCGCAGTCGGTGAGCGGAATGAAGCCGATCTTCACTTCTTCCTTCTCGGGCTTGTCCGAGCCTTGCGCCCACACAGCCGCGCGCAAGGCCGGGTCGATGCCCAGGGCGCCGATGGCCGCCCCTTGCAGTACGCGTCGGCGGCTGAGGCCGGGTTTCTTCGGAAGCTGCTGCGAATCGTTCATGGGACGGGCTCCAGGGGGTGATGACGAAACAAAAAAGGCGTCCGCATCACGGCAAGTGCGCTCGCGAACGAGCCCTTGCGGGATGGGGACGCCTTTGTCCTTTTGTGCAGGCGACACCCATCGTTGGATGTCTCCCGTTGCTCAAGAAGGCCTTCGATGGCCTTTGCGCTTTTCGTTTGCAAGCCCCGTGCCAGGGACTGGCCGGCCTCGGGCAATCAGCGCAAGTGCCTGATGCATCGGGTCAATGCAGGGTATGGCGCGGCGCGCGCCGGGTGCCGGCGGCTGTTGTGCAATGCACCAAAGCGGTTCTTGCTGGCCTCAGCGTGCTGCATCCTTGGGCAGAAACTCGGCCATGGCCAGCACCGACTCGGCCACTTCCACCAGGCGCCGCTTCTGGTTCATGGCGGTCTGGCGAAGCATCTTGTGCGCCTCGTCCTCGCTCAGGCGCCGGTGCGCCATCAGCAGGCCCTTGGCGCGCTCCACGACCTTGCGCTCGGTCAGCGCCGTGCGAACCGTTTCCAGCTCGTCTTCCATGGCCTGCAGGCGTTGGGCCTGGTCCTGCACGAGCTGGAGGATGGACCGTTCCAGATGCCGGCCATACGGCGGTGTCGAGCCCTCGGAGGCGGCTGCGGGCGCTTGCAGGTCGGGGGCGCCGAAGAAGAAGTCCGCCTGGTTGGCCGGAGCCTGCTCCGCCCAGCGGGAGAGCAGCTGCTCGTGTGCCTGCAGTTCCGCGCGGGCCTGTGCGGTGCGGCTTCGCGAGAGCTCCCGCAATTCGGTGGCCAGGAGGGCCTCGATCTCCTGCATGGCGTCGATGCGGCGCGTGCAGCAGTCGAACCAGTACAGGCTCAGCTCCGCGTCGAGCGCGGTACCGGCCGGCGCGCTGCAGGCAATGCGGCGCAGGCGCTCCAGCTCGGCCAGTTGCGCGGGCGACTGGCTGGCGAGCCAGCGCGACGCCAAGGTGGGGCTGGCGAATTCGGCAAAGGTGTGAAAGCAGGCCTCCTGCGACGAGATCAGCTGCAGCCACTGCTGCTGGCGTGCCGCTCCGCTGCGCCCGCAGCCGAAGGCGGCGGCGCCGCAGGCGCGCTCCTGTCCGGCGAATTCCTTGCCCTGCATGAAGTTGAACATGGCCACCAGGCGGCGGGAGATCTCCGGGTCGGTGGCGCCGTCGGCCGCTTCGAACACGACCGCCAGCAACCCGGCCACGAGCTTGGCGAATGCAGCCGTGGCCTGCGCCGCATCGAACGCCAGTGCACCGATGCGCTGGCGAAGCGCCGGCAGTGCGTCCAGGCCCGGCAGCACCCAGGCGATGCGCGAGAACAGCCTTGCGCCGTTGACGCTGTGGCGGCGGCGGTCCGCAGCCAGCGCATCGAAGCCGGCGCGCACCGCTTCTTCGCAGGCCAGGCATTCGCGGATCTGCGCCTCGCGCCGCTGCGCGAATCGTTGGCCATGGGAGGCCAGCAGGCCGTTCGAGAGCCCCCGCTCGCGCTGCAATGCGTGAATGAGCCGGCCGATGTCCGCCACCAGCTCGCTGGTGCGCGCAAGCTCCTCGAGCGCGTCGATCTCGCAACGCAGGGCTGCGATCAGGAAGTTCAGGCCGGTGCTCATCGTTGCGCAAGGGAATCATGAGCCGTCGAGCAACATTCATGCCCTGCGATGCCATCGGGAGGGCGAATGCCCTTTTGCATGCCTGCGCGGTGGGGCGCGCCTAAACTCCCCGGATGCTTGTTCTGGGAATCGAATCCTCCTGCGATGAAACCGGCGTGGCGCTGGTCGAGGCGCACGGCGGCGCGCCGGTGCCGCGCCTGCTCAGCCATGCCCTGCACAGCCAGATCGCCATGCACCAGGCCTATGGCGGCGTGGTGCCCGAACTGGCCAGCCGCGACCACATCCGCCGTGTGCTGCCGCTGGCCCAGTCGGTGCTGGCCGAAAGCGGCCGTGCGCTGGGCGAGGTGGACGTGGTGGCCTACACCCGCGGCCCGGGGCTGGCGGGCGCCTTGCTGGTGGGTGCGGGCGTGGCCTGCGCCCTCGGGGCGGCGCTCGATCGGCCGGTGCTGGGCGTGCACCACCTCGAAGGGCATCTGCTCTCGCCCTTCCTGAGCGCCGATCCGCCCGAGTTTCCGTTCGTTGCGCTGCTGGTGTCGGGCGGCCACACGCAATTGATGGAAGTGGACGGGGTGGGGCACTACAAGGTGCTGGGCGAAACCATCGACGACGCGGCCGGCGAAGCCTTCGACAAGAGCGCCAAGCTGCTGGGCCTGCCGTACCCCGGCGGCCCCTGGCTGGCCAAGCTGTCGGAAAGCGGCAGCGAGACCGCCTTCAAGCTGCCCCGCCCGCTGCTGCACAGCGGCGACCTGGACTTCTCCTTTGCCGGACTCAAGACCGCCGTGCTGACCCAGGTGCGCAAGCTGGGCGACGAACTCGAAGCGCACAAGAGCGACCTGGCGGCGTCCACGCAGGCCGCCATCGTCGAGGTGCTGCTGAAGAAATCCTTGTCGGCGCTGGACAGGACCGGCCTGAAGCGCCTGGTGGTGGCCGGCGGCGTGGGCGCCAACAAGCGCCTGCGGGAGCAATTGAATGCCGCCTGCGCCAAGCGGGGTGTGTGCGTTCACTACCCGGAACTGCACCTGTGCACCGACAACGGCGCCATGATCGCCATGGCCGGCGCCATGCGCATCCAGGCCGGGCTGGAGCAGCCCCAGCCGCGCTATGCCTTCGACGTCAGGCCGCGATGGCCATTGGACGCATTGCCGGTCGCGGCATAGCCTGACCGAGCGCGGGCACCGGCAGCACGTCCAGTACCTTCTTCCAGAGCTTGGACCACTGGGGCCAGTCGTGGCCGCCTTCGGTGGTGAAGACGCGGTCCGAGGGCAGGGCGTCAGCCAGCAGCTTGTGGTTGGACGCGAAGCGGTCGGCCAGCCCGAAGCCCAGGTAGAGCGGCGGCAGCTGCTTCTGCTTCGCATGCTTGGAGTCGGCGTACTGCTGCAGCCAGGGCCAGAGCTTGCGGTCCACTTCCTCGTCGGGCAGCGGGCCGGTGGGCGCCTTCCAGGCGCGCAGGCCGCCGGCCTTGTGGATCTCGGCGCCCAGCGGGCGGCGGCCCAGGTAGGGGGCCAGGGCGACGATGCCGTCCACGAAACCGGGACGGGCCAGTTCATGGATCAGCGCGCCGAAGCCGCCGATCGAGATGCCCACCAGCCAGATGTTCTTGTAGCCGCTGGCCCGCTGGGGCTTGAGCACGTCGGCATCCAGCCGCTCGATGAAGGTCTGGTCGTAGTAATAGGAGACATCCGCATGCACCAGGAGCACGTCGGCGGCCAGGTCACGCTCCCGAACCGCGCTCACGAATCCCTCCCGTTCGAACTCGTCGGGGTGAAGGAAAGCCCCCGGCAGGAACACCATGAGTGTGTCCGAGCGTGAGGACTTGCTCGCGGGCATGAGTTGCGTATCCATTGGTTTCCTTCGCGTCAAGTGCCATTCGATGACGAAGCGATACCCCTGCTGAATACTTCACCGAACTGGCATCAAAGAACGTGTAGCTTTGGGGTATAGGCCACATGTTGTATGGATTATTGTGAATCCGTCACAAAAAGGAACGGCAACTAAAGGTTACATACGACGGATTGGCGCAACAATGAAAAAGCCCGCCAGAGGCGGGCTTGGGGCGCTGCCCCGCGTATTTGCGGGGCTTTGCGAGGGATTGCCGGGGCCGGGCCGGCTCAGTTGATGGCCAGCTGGGCGACGTTGCTCACCGGAGCTTTTTTGGCCAGCTTCAGGGTCAGCACCCCGTTTTCCAGCTTGGCTTCGCTGGCGGCTGCGTCCACTTCCAGGGGCAACTCGTAGGCCGCCTTGATCTGGCGCTTGGCTTCGGCCTTGCTTTCGATGCGGACCACGGCGCCCTCGATGCCGATGCTCAGCTCTTCACGCGAGAGTCCGGGCACGTCCAGCGACAGCGTCCAGCTCTTGTCGTCCTGCTCGAACTGCAGGCCACGCTGCGCGGGTGCGGCAGCAGCGAAGGCGTCGTTGAAGAAGCGCTCGAAGCTGCGGTCAAAGGCGCGGGGCGAATAGCTGCGGGCGCGGACGGTGGGGGCGAAAAACATGAGGTACTCCTTCGGATGAATTGCAACTCGGGACAAAGGTGTGTCCCTTACACTGCGCGGCCTTTCAACCATGAGTGCCGCATGACTCCAAATCTGGGCGCGGCGCAGAGAGTTTCAAGACTGTGATTCCCAAAGTATTTCGGCGCCGCCAGGCCTTGAAAATGGGGGCGGCGACGCTATTTGCGAACGCCCTTGCCATCGGCTCCAGCCCGGCGCGGGCGCAGGCCGGCGCGCCCATCCGGCTGGCCATGGTGGAAAGCCTCAGCGGCCCCTTTGCCAATGCCGGAGAGGCCGTCTACCGCAACCTGCTCTGGGCCGTCGAGCGGGTCAACCAGCGCGGCGGCGTGAAGCTGCCGGGCGGCGCGCGCATGCTGCAGCTCGACCGCTACGACAGCAAGGGCCTGAACGAAGAGGCGCTCTCGGCCCTGCGCTCGGCCATCGACGATGGTTCGCGCATCGTGCTGCAGGGCAATTCGTCGGCCATGGCCGCGGCCATCCTCGATGCCGTCGAGAAGAACAATGAGCGCGACCCGTCGCGGCGTGCGCTCTTCCTCAACTATTCGGCCGTGGACCCTGTGCTCACCAACGAGCGCTGCAGCTTCTGGCATTTCCGCTTCGACGCGCATGCCGACATGCGGGTGACGGCGCTGATGCAGGTGATCGCCGACGACAAGTCGGTGCAGAAGGCCTACCTGATCGGGCAGGACTACAGCTTCGGCCAGGCGGTGCTGCGGGAGTCGCGCCGGCAGCTGGGCGTTCTGCGCCCCGACATCCAGATCGTCGGCGACGAACTGCATCCCATGGGCCGGGTCAAGGACTTTGCGCCCTACGCCACCAAGATCATGGCCAGCGGCGCGCAGGCGGTGATCACCGGCAACTGGGGCAACGACCTCACGCTGCTGGTGAAGGCCGCGCGCGAGGCGGGCTACCAGGGCAAGTTCTACACCTTCTATGGCAATGCGCTGGGCGCGCCGGCGGCCATCGGCGATGCCGGCATCGGCCGCGTGATCGCGGTGGCCGACTGGCTGCCCAACGTGCAGACGCCCGAATCGGAAGCCTTCTACAAGTCGTTCCGCGCGCGCTTTCCCAAGCCGGCGGACGACTATGTGCACATGCGCATGCAGCTTCTGATCGAGGCGCTGGCCCAGTCGATCGAGAAGGCCGGCAGCACCGATGCGGCGGCGGTGGCGCGCGCCATGGAAACGGCGGACGTCACCCTGGCCGGCCAGCGCGGGCGCATGCGCGCCAGCGACCACCAGTTCCAGCAGTCGCTGGTCATCGGCCAGATGGAGCGGCAGGGCACGCCGGGCGTGAAGTTCGACGTGGAAGGCTCGGGCTACGGCTTCAAGGTCATCAAGACCATTGCCGCCGAGCGCGCCGAGATGCCCACCACCTGCCGCATGCAGCGGCCCTGAAGGATTGTTGAAGAGCAGACATGAGACAAGCCATCGAAAACCTCGAGGCCTCGCGCATCCGCGAGGTGGCCAATGCGGGGCTGGGCCGTGACAGCGTGCTGGCCTTCTGGTTCGGCGAAAGCGACGAGGTCACGCCCGACTTCATCCGCCAGGCGGCCATCGATTCGCTGCACAAGGGCGAGACCTTCTACGCGCACAACCTCGGCCTGCCCGAACTGCGCGAGGCCGTGGCCGGCTACATGAGCCGGCTGCACCCGCGCATCGACGCTGGGCGCATCGCCATCACCTCGGGCGGCGTCAGTGCGCTCATACTGGCGGTGCAGGCGCTGGTGGATCCGGGCGACGAGGTGGTGGCCATCACGCCGGTGTGGCCCAACCTCACGGCGCAGCCGGCCATCATGGGCGCCACGGTGCGCTGCGTGCCGCTGGTGGCCCGGCAGGGCGAATGGGTGCTGGACCTGGGCGCGGTGCGAGCCGCCGTCACTGCGCGCACCAAGCTGCTGATCGTCAACGCCCCGAACAACCCCACCGGCTGGACCCTGTCGCGCGCCGAGCAGGAGGCGCTGCTGGCGCACTGCCGCGAAACCGGCACCTGGATCCTGGCGGACGAGGTGTACGAGCGGCTCTACTACGAGCCCACCAGCAATGGTTGCGCGCCCAGCTTCCTTGACATTTCCGAGCCCGAGGAGCGCCTGGTGGTGGTGCACAGCTTCAGCAAGAGCTTCCTGATGACCGGCTGGCGCCTGGGCTGGCTGGTGCTGCCGCCCTCGCTGGTGGACGCCATGGGCAAGATCATCGAGTTCAACACCTCCTGTGCCAGCGTGTTCACGCAGCGCGCCGGCGTGGTGGCCCTGCAGCGCACCGACGAGGTGACGCCGCGGGTGGTGGCGCACCTGAAGAAGTGCCGCGACACCCTGGTGCCCCTGCTGGCCCAGGTGCCGGGCGTGAGCGTGGCGCCGGCGCGCGGGGGCATGTACGCCTTCTTCCAGCTGCAGGGCTATGGCGACTCGCTGGCGCTGGCCAAGCGCCTGGTGCTCGAGGCCGGCATCGGCCTCGCGCCGGGCGCCGCCTTCGGCGCCGAAGGCGAGGGGTGGCTGCGCTGGTGCTTCGCCTCGCACGACCTGGGCCGCCTGGAAGAGGGGGTGCGGCGCCTGCGGTCCTGGCTGGCAAGCCAAGCCGGCCGGTAAGGGTGTCCGGGGGAGTTTGGCGGGTCGGGCTATAATCCCAGGGTTTTGCATCTCGCAAAGCGCACGACAGGGGCAGTTCCAGCCCCTGCCGCAAGTCAAACATCCCGGAACGAAGGAAACCAAACCATGATCGCAGCCTCCGTCAAGGCCGAAGTCGTCAAGGACAACGCCCGCGCCGCCAACGACACCGGCAGCCCGGAAGTGCAAGTCGCACTGCTGACCGCCCGCATCAACGAGCTCACCCCCCACTTCAAGCAGCACGCCAAGGACCACCATGGCCGCCGCGGTCTGCTGCGCATGGTGAGCCGCCGCCGCAAGCTGCTGGACTACCTCAAGTCCAAGGACGCCGACCGCTACACCGCGCTGATCGCCAAGCTGGGTCTGCGCAAGTAAGCGCCACCAAATGCGAAAAACGCCTGAGTTAGCCTGCTAGCTCAGGCGTTTTTCACTTCGGAGCCGCCAACAGAGCGAAGCTGTGTCATTCCAACGAAGCCCTGCCAAGGGCTGCGCTGGAATGGCATCGTGTTCTGAAGGGCGCTCCGACCCAATGCGGATCCGCACGGATCTGCTGTCAAAACAGGAGCAAAACATGAGCCTCTTCAACAAAGTCACCAAGTCCTTCCAATGGGGCGACAAGACCGTCGTCATGGAAACGGGCGAAATCGCGCGCCAGGCTTCCGGCGCCGTGCTGGTCAACATCGACGGCACCGTGATCCTGGCCACCGTGGTGGCCTCCAAGTCGGCCAAGCCCGGCCAGGACTTCTTCCCGCTGACCGTCGACTACATCGAGAAGACCTACGCCGCCGGCAAGATCCCCGGCAGCTTCTTCAAGCGCGAAGCCAAGCCCAGCGAGCTGGAAACCCTCACCTCGCGCCTGATCGACCGCCCGATCCGCCCGCTGTTCCCCGAGGGCTTCCTGAACGAGGTGCACGTGGTCGTGCACACCGTGTCGCTCAACCCCGAAGTCGATGCCGACATCGCCGCCATGATCGGCGTGAGCGCGGCCCTGTCGATTTCCGGCGTGCCCTTCAACGGCCCGATCGGTGCCGCCCGCGTGGGCTACATCAACGGCCAGTACGTGCTCAACCCCGGCAAGACCGCCCGCGCCGATTCGCAGATGGACCTGGTCGTGGCCGGTACCGAAGCGGCCGTGCTGATGGTCGAGTCCGAAGCGCTGCAGCTGTCGGAAGAAGTGATGCTGGGCGGCGTGGTGTTCGGCCACGAGCAGGCCCGCGTTGCCATCAACGCCATCCATGAGCTGGTGCGCGACGCCGGCAAGCCGGTGTGGGACTGGCAGGCCCCCGCCAAGGACGAAGCCTTCATCGCCCAGGTCAACGCCATTGCCGAGCCCAAGCTGCGCGCGGTGTACCAGATCCGCAGCAAGCAGGCCCGTACCCAGGCTCTGCGCGAAGCCAACGCCAGCGTGGCTGCCGAACTGACGGCCCAAGGCGTCGAGTTCGACGGCGCCAAGCTGGGCGACCTGCTGTTCGAGATCGAGGCGCGCATCGTGCGCAGCCAGATCCTGGAAGGCGAGCCCCGCATCGACGGCCGCGACACCCGCACCGTGCGCCCCATCGAGATCCGCAACAGCGTGCTGCCGCGCACCCACGGCTCGGCCCTGTTCACCCGCGGCGAAACGCAGGCGCTGGTGGTGACCACGCTGGGCACCGAGCGCGACGCGCAGCGCATCGACGCGCTGGCCGGCGAATTCGAAGACACCTTCCTTTTCCACTACAACATGCCTCCCTTCGCCACTGGTGAAGTGGGCCGCATGGGTTCCACCAAGCGCCGCGAAGTGGGCCACGGCCGCCTGGCCAAGCGCGCGCTGGTCGCCTGCCTGCCGACGAAGGAAGAGTTCCCCTACACCATCCGCGTGGTGTCCGAGATCACCGAATCGAACGGCTCGTCGTCGATGGCTTCGGTGTGCGGCGGCTGCCTGTCGATGATGGACGCCGGCGTGCCCATGAAGGCGCACGTGGCCGGCATCGCCATGGGCCTGATCAAGGAAGGCAACCGCTTCGCGGTGCTGACCGACATCCTGGGCGATGAAGATCACCTGGGCGACATGGACTTCAAGGTGGCCGGTACCACCAACGGCATCACCGCCCTGCAGATGGACATCAAGATCCAGGGCATCACCAAGGAAATCATGCAGGTCGCCCTGGCCCAGGCCAAGGAGGCGCGCATGCACATCCTGGGCAAGATGCAGGAAGCCATGGGCGAAGCCAAGACCGAAGTGAGCAGCTTCGCGCCCAAGCTCTTCACCATGAAGATCAATCCCGAGAAGATCCGCGACGTGATCGGCAAGGGCGGCGCCGTCATCCGTGCGCTGACCGAGGAAACCGGCACGCAGATCAACATCGACGAAGACGGCACCATCACCATTGCTTCGACCGACAGCGCCAAGGCCGACGAGGCCAAGCGCCGCATCGAGCAGATCACCGCCGAAGTCGAGATCGGCAAGGTGTACGAAGGCCCGATCACCAAGATCCTGGACTTCGGCGCGCTGGTGAACCTGCTGCCCGGCAAGGACGGCCTGCTGCACATCAGCCAGATCGCCCACGAGCGTGTGGAGAAGGTGACCGACTACCTGAGCGAAGGCCAGATCGTGAAGGTCAAGGTCCTCGAGACCGACGACAAGGGCCGCGTGAAGCTGTCGATGAAGGCGCTCGCAGAGCGTCCGGCCGGCATGGGCGACGAGCGTGAGTTCCGCGGCGACCGTGGTGATCGCGGCGACCGGGGCGAGCGCGGTGACCGTGGCGAGCGCCGCGAGCGCCCGCCCCGCGAAGACCGCCAGCCGCGCAACAGCGGCGAGACGGCCGACGCCGCAGCCGAGCAGCAGCAACAACAGCAAACGCTGCCGGGCACCGAGCAGCAAGGCTGATCGAGCAACGGCCGGCTTGCCTTCAGGGCGCGCCGGCCGTCATGCCATCTGAAATTGCAACGAAGCTGCCTGCGTCCCAGGCACAACGAGCCCAGAAACACCATGAAAGCCATCGAGATTGCGTCCTACGGTGCGCCCGACATGCTGCGCGAGGCTGAGCGCCCCGCGCCGGTCGCGGGTGCCGGCGAGCTGCTGATCCGCGTCGCTGCCAGCGGCGTGAACCGGCCCGACGTGTTGCAGCGCAAGGGCCACTACCCGGTGCCGCCGGGCGCCTCCGATCTGCCGGGCCTGGAAGTGGCTGGCGAGATCGTGTCGGGCGACGAGGCCGCGCTGCGTGAAGCCGGCTTCAAGGTCGGCGACCGCGTCTGCGCGCTGGTGGCCGGCGGCGGCTACGCGCAGCTTTGCGTGGCGCCCGTGGCGCAATGCCTGCCGGTGCCCAAGGGCTGGAGCGACGTCGAGGCGGCTTCGCTGCCCGAGACCTTCTTCACCGTGTGGAGCAATGTCTTCGACCGCGGCCGCCTGCAAAAGGGCGAGACCCTGCTCATCCAGGGCGGCACCAGCGGCATCGGCGTCACGGCCATCCAGCTGGGCAAGGCCATGGGGGCCACGGTGATCGCCACCGCGGGCAGCGACGAGAAGTGCGAGGCCTGCCGCAAGCTGGGCGCCGACCATGCGATCAACTACAAGAGCTCGGACTTCGCCGCGGAGGTCAAGCGCCTCACCGGCGGCAAGGGCGCGGATGTGATCCTGGACATGGTGGCTGGCGACTACGTGGCGCGCGAGGTCGAATGCCTGGCCGACGACGGCCGACTGGTGATCATTGCGATCCAGGGTGGCGTCAAGAGCGGCTTCAATGCCGGCGACGTGCTGCGCCGGCGCCTGACCATCACCGGCTCGACGCTGCGTCCGCGTCCGGTGGCCTTCAAGGGTGCCATCGCGAAGTCGCTGCGCGAGAAGGTGTGGCCGCTGCTCGAGGGCGGTGCGGTGCGCCCGGTGATCTACAGCACCTTTGCGGCCGGCGGCACGCCCACCGGCGCGAGCCAGGCGCACAGCCTGATGGAATCGAACCAGCACATCGGCAAGATCGTGCTGACCTGGTAAGAGATGAGAGAAATGCACAAGAAGAAGCTCATTGCCGGCAACTGGAAGATGAACGGCAGCCTGGCTGCCAACGAGGGCCTGGTGAAGGCGCTCGCGCAAGGCGTCGGTGCCCCTGCCTGCGACGTGGCCGTGTGCGTGCCGGCGCCCTACCTGGCGCAGGTGCAGGCGCTGGTGCAGGGCACGCCCATCGCGCTCGGCGCGCAGGACGTGTCGCAGCACGAGCAGGGCGCCTACACCGGCGAGCAGTCGGCTGCCATGCTGCGCGAATTCGGGGTGCGCTACGCCATCGTCGGCCACTCGGAGCGCCGCCAGTACCACGGCGAAAGCGATGAGCTGGTGGCCGCCAAGACGGCCGCGGCCCTCAAGCACGGCGTGACGCCCATCGTGTGCGTGGGCGAAACGCTGGCCGAGCGCGAAGGCGGCCATACCGAGGACGTGGTCAAGCGCCAGTTGGCCGCAGTCATCCACGTCAATGGACACTGCATCAGCGAGATCGTGGTCGCCTACGAGCCCGTATGGGCTATCGGCACCGGCAAGACGGCCACGCCCGAGCAGGCGCAAGCCGTGCATGCGCTGCTGCGTGCGCAGTTGCACCACGCGGCCAGCGACCACGCCGCCGGCATCCGCATCCTCTACGGCGGCAGCATGAACGCCGCCAATGCGGCCCAGCTGCTGGCCCAGCCCGACATCGACGGCGGATTGATTGGCGGCGCCTCGCTCAAGGCGCCCGACTTTCTGCAGATCATCGCGGCCGCGCGCTGAAAAAGCGCCTGCGACCGCCAGTTACGAATTTAGGAGTCCAAGCGAATGAACGTGTTTATGAACCTGCTGGTCGGCATCCAGATGCTGGCTGCTCTGGCCATGATCGGCCTCATCCTCATCCAGCACGGCAAGGGGGCCGACATGGGTGCGGCCTTCGGCAGCGGTAGCGCCGGCAGCCTGTTCGGTGCCAGCGGCAGCGCCAACTTCCTCTCGCGCACGACGGCGGTCCTGGCGGCGGTGTTCTTCGGCTGCACCCTGGCGCTGGCCTACCTGAGCCACTCGCGTCCGTCGACCGGCGGCGGCAGCCTGCTCGAGCGTTCGGCCACCCAGCCTGCGCCCGCAGCGCCGGCGGCACCCG
>NZ_BCUU01000041.1 GCF_001591385.1 Variovorax soli NBRC 106424 | reverse complement strand
GCCGGCGCGGCTGCAGGCCCGCCGTCTGCCGTGCCTGCCGGCGTCTTCGCAGCGAGCTGCGCGTCGCCCTTGCTGGACGACTGCATCCACCACCATGCGCCACCGCCGGCGATCAATGCGAGCACCACGACAGCGGCCAGCGCCACCTGACGGCCCTTGCCTGCGGGACTGGCTGCACCCTCCGCAGCTGCTGCTCCCGAACTTGCGCCGGCATTCGTCCTGGCACCGCCTGGCGGAAGAATCACCGTGCGGTCGTCGTCCTGCACCACCGGCCGGCGCACCGGCGCGGCCTCGTCGGCCAGCCCCAGCAGGGCACGAAATTCCGCCATCGACTGCGGCCGTGCATCCGGCCGCACGCCGAGCCCCGCATCCACCGCCGACAAGAGGCGCGCGCTGTAGCGCCCCGCCAGCTGCGCATCGCCGGCCAGCGGCACGTAGCTGTCGTTGAGCAGCCGCGCCACCGAGGGCGGCGGCGCGCGGCCGGTGATGGCCACATGCATCACCGCTGCCAGCGCATACACGTCGGTCCACGCGCCCTGCGACATGTCGGGCATCTCGGCGTACTGCTCCACAGGCGCGTAGCCGGGCTTGAGGATGACGGTGATGGCCTGCGTCTTGTCGGTGATCACCCGGCGCGCCGCGCCGAAGTCCAGCAGCACCGGCCGGCCCGAGTCCGCCAGCAGGATGATGTTGTCCGGCGCGATGTCGCGGTGGTAGCAGTTGGCCGCGTGCATCACCGCCAGCGCCTGCGTCACGCCGTCGAGGATGGCCATCAGCCAGGCCTCGTCCACGCCACCCGGCCTGGCATTGAGTGCCTGGCGCAGCGTGTCGCCCCGGTAGAAGGGCATGGCCATGTAGGCGGTGCCCTTCTCCTGCCAGAAGCGCAGCACCTTCAACAGCGACGGATGGTCGAACTGCGCCAGCAGACGCGCCTCGTTGATGAAGCTGCGCAGGCCCAGGTCGAAGGTCTCGCGCACGCGCTGCGACAGCGGCGACACGGTGCCGTCGCCGGCGCGGCTGGACAGCGACACGGGCAGGTATTCCTTCACCGCCACCACGCGCTCCAGGTCGGTGTCCCAGGCTTCGTAGACCACGCCGAAGCCGCCCTGGCCCACCACGCGCGTCAGCTCGAACTCGGCCAGCCGGCTGCCCAGCGGCAGCAGGCCCGCCTCCGGCGCATCGCCGCCCGGTGCCGGCGCGGCGGTCCCTTGGGAGGTTGGCACACCGGAGACGACGACAGTGGCGCCGTCGTCCTGCGGCTGCTGCGTCGTGGTGCCGGCGCCGACCACCTGCGTGGGCTCCAGCGGATCGTTGTCGCTCACTGCTTGTCCTCCGGCGACGTCGCGCCGGCCCAGAAGCCGAACAGCGCGTCGAATTGCTCGTCCTGCGGCAGGCCGTGCGTGCTCATGCCCTGGCCGGCCTCGGCCTGCGGATCGGTGAACCACAGCGAGGCGCCGTATTCGGGAAACACCAGCATCGCGGTCTCGCTGCCATCCGGCGGCGCATCGATGTTGGCGGCAGCGTCTTCGGCTTGCGCGGGCTCGGCCGCTTCGGCACGGCCGAAGCGCGCGTGCAGCAGGGCATCGAAGCGCGCCGCATCCAGGTCCTGCTCCAGGCCGTCCACCGCGGCCTGCGCCGCCTGCCGCAGCCAGCGCTGTGCGCGCGCCAGTACCTGGCCGTGGATTTCCGCGGGCGACCAGGCCAGCGGCGTCGCCACCGTGAAGGGAAAGTAGCGCCCCACCGAATCCACCGAAGGCATCAGCACGCCGATCCAGGGCGAATCGCCCGCCATCACGCCTTCGCCGAGCACGAAGCACCACAGCGGCGCCTGCAGGTAGCGCTCGGTCCAGTCGGCATGCCGGCTGCGCAACTGCGTGAGCCCGCCCTGCAGCCAGCGGTCCCACGCGTGGCGAAAGTCGTCGGGCAGGCGCCGATGGGCGAAGTCGCCCATGCCCGGCAACTTGCCGTACCAGCCGGGCAGGAGCGACTCGTCCATCACAAGCCCTCGGGGCAGGCGAACTCGCGCAGCTCCTTCAAGCGGATGGGATGCTGCACGCTGTTGGTGGTGACTTCGAAGCGCGCGCGCCGTGCGCCCACCTGGAAGGTGATGAAGAACTTCTCGGGTGCGTCGCCCGATTCGAGCTGGCCTTCGTCGAGCACGCGGAACAAGGCCCACGGGCCGTCGGCGGTGCTGCCCGAAGGCCCGCTGGCCGAGGGCGGGCTCACCTGCAGCCGCACCTGGTTGCTGCCCTTGGGGCCGGGCCACTGCACCGCCATCGGCACCACCGGGCCGTGCGAGTACTTCACCAGCTGGCCGTCCACATCGAGGATGAACTGCGTGATGTTCGCGTCCATTTCCACCGGCTTGAAGTCCAGCCGCATCGACGGCCCGCGCCCGCCGCCGCGGAAGAAGATGTCCTTGATGCGCGCCGCGCGCTCGAACTGCACCAGCGCCTGCGTGGTGACGGCCGGCCGCTCGGCCACCGGCTTGTACTTCCACGGCCGGGTGCTGGTGTCCACCAGCGCGGCCAGCCGTTTCTGGAAGAACTCGTCCATCAGCCCGCCGGGGCCGAAGAACTGGCCGAAGTCCTCGGGCAGCACATCGCGCTTGGAGCTGGTGACGAAGGGATAGCGCCCCGCGATGGCGCGCTGGCAGAACTCGGTGACGGGCTTCAGGTCCAGGTTGAGGTTGCCGCGCTCGGCCACGCTGGCCTGCGCGGCGCCGGCCTGGCTCAGGTTCTCGACCATCGATCGCACCGGCTCGGGCAGGCGGCCCGCGTCGGACTTGAGCTTGCCGGCCACGTCGCCCGGCGGCGGCGAGGCACGCGACTTGACGGCCGTGTCCACCGCCGTGAGGTACACGTAGACCTCGTTGAAGAGCTTGAGCGCATCGTCCAGCGGTGCGGGGGCGCCGGGCGCCGGCGCGTTCACCAGCCGGCGCAGCGGCTCGAAGCGGTCGTCCACGATGCTCTCGATGCGCTTGCCCGGCGCCACCGTGGCCGCGTTGGCGCTGCCGGTGCCGGTGACGCTGCCCAGCAGTTCCTCCAGCCCCTTGCGCGTGCTGCGCACCGTCTCGGTGGCCTTGCTCACCACGTCCTTGCCTTCGGGCGGGATCAGCGTGGTCTCCTTCACCGCGGCGCGCAGGAACAGCGCCAGCGGCGAGGCCGCGCCAGAAAGGATGCGCGCAATCTCGATGTTCTTGTCCAGGCCCTGGGCGCGCACCAGGCGCACGTCGGAGAGCAGCGCCTCCCACACCTTCACGTATTCCTGCAGGTAGAGGCGCCGCACGCGGTCGGTGAGCGCATCGAGCGCGGCCGCATCCTTCAGCCGGTCCGCCATGCCCTTGTCCTGGCCCAGCACCCACGGGTCTTCGCTGGCCAGCAGCGCGCTGACCACCACCACTTCCTTCTGGAAGCGCTTGTGGTAGCCGTCGTAGGTGAACACGCCCGGAATGCCTTCGGTGAGCGGCTTGCCGCTGATGCGCTCGAACACCAGCGGGCCGGAAGGGCCGGCGGCATTGGCCACGGTGAAGGGCGGAATGTCCTTGCCCAGGTTCTGGCGCTTGAGGCGGCTGAACACGCGCGCTTCCAGCGGATAGCTGGCGAGCAGGGCGCGCACGTTGCGCACCAGGTTCTCGTCCATCTTCATCGGCACGCGCGGCGGGCCCTGGGCGATGAGCACGTCGAGCTGCTCTTCCAGCAGCTGGCGCTTGTCCTCGGGAACGCCGCGGTCCAGGCTGCGCGCCCAGTCGAGCGTGATCCAGGCCTTGAGCGCATCGGCGTCGAAGTGCTCGGGCTGGTTGAGCATGAGGTAGGTCTTGAGCGCCTCGTAGGTGTATTCGAGGTTGTCCTTCTGCGCGGTGCGCAGCTGGTCCTCGATGCGCTTGGCCACCTGCGGCAGGAAGGCCTCGTTGAGCGCGCGCTGGTGCGCCAGCATGGCGGCGGCATCGAGCTTGTCGCCCTGGTACAGGCCGAGCAGCATGGCCAGCGGCGGATCGCCTTCGCCGTTCTGCGGCGTGCGCCAGATGTTGCGCAGGCCCGCCAGGATGGGCGCCACGTCGACCAGGTGGGTGGTGCGCGCGGTGAGGGCCGACAAGGTCTCCTTGGCCGGTGCCACGCGCGCCTCCACCGACTTGAGGTATTCCATGTTGCGCCAGCCGCTCCAGCCCCAGGCGGCCAGCAGGCCGCAGGTGACGACCAGCATGCCCGCCACCGCGGCCAGGCGCAGCGTGTGGCGGCGCCGCTCCAGCTTCACGTCGGCGCCGGCCAGGCGCTGTTCGGGGAACACGACTTCGCGCAGCAGGTTGGTGAGGAAGTAGCTGCGCCCGCTGCCGCGCTGGGCGGGCAGCATCGCGCGCTCCAGCCCGAAGCTTCGGGCCATGCTGCCCATCACGCGGTCGATGGGGCTGCCTTCCTGCGTGCCGCTGGTGAAGTACACGCCGCGCACCCACGGCGGCTGCGCAAAGCGCGAGCCGGTGAATATCTGCTCCAGCAACTCCGCCACCAGCGGCCCCACCGAGCCGAACTGCGCCGGAAAGCCGAAGATGGCCGCGCGCCGCGCGCCGTCGGTCTCGCGCTGCATGCGGGCGATCAGCCCATCGTTGATGCGCTTGTGCAAGAGCGCGAACTCGCGCCCGAAGGCGCCGCCGATGCCCTCCTGCGCCACCGTGGCACCCTCTTCCATCGTCAGCGTGAAGCCGAACACCTGCGCGCGCTGCTCCTTGCCCAGGTCGTCGAAGTAGTCGGTGAAGCCGTACAGCAGGTCGGTCTTGGTGACCATCACGTACACCGGCAGCCGGGTGGCGAGCTTCTCGTCCAGTTCCTGCAGGCGCGCGCGGATCGAGGCCGCCAGCGTGGCGCGCTGCTCGGGCCCCTGGGTGAGCAGGTCACCCACGCTGATGCTGAGGAACACGCCGTTGAGCGGCCGGCGCGGACGCACCTTCTTGAGCAGCGCCAGGAAGGCGTCCCACGCGCCCTTGTCCTCGCTCTGGTGGCTGTCCTGCGTGGTGTAGCGCCCGGCCGTGTCGATCAGCACCGCGTCGTCGGTGAACCACCAGTCGCAGTTGCGCGTGCCGCCCACGCCGCGGATCGCGCCGGGGCCGAACTTCTCGGCCAGCGGAAAGCTCAGACCCGAGTTGACCAGCGCCGTCGTCTTGCCCGCACCCGGCGCGCCGATGAAGACATACCACGGCAGGTCGTACAGGTAGTTGCCGCCCGAGAGCGAGAGCCAGTCGCGCCAGCCCGGCTTCTTGCCGGCGGCCGACAGGCGCATCTGCTTGAGCGTGGCGACCGCCTCGGTAAAGCGTGTGTCGAGCACCTTCTGCTCGGCGTTTTCCGCTGCGGCAGCGGGCCGCGCGGCGGGCGCCTGCATCAGGCTGTCGTTCAGCTGCTTGCTGGCCTTGCGCGTGCGCAGGCGCCGCCAGATGGCCCGGCCCACCACCACCAGCACGATCAGGCCGATGAGCACCGCCCGCACCAGCTCGCTGCCCAGCGGCGTGAGTTCGCCGATCTTGATGAGCGGGCCGACCCACCAGACCAGGATGCCCAGCACCAGCAAGGCCAGCGTGATGAGCAGCAGCACGATGAGCTTCTTGATCATCGCTTGCCCTCCGCCAGCTCGGCCGCCACCCGGTCGGGCGGCGCCAGCAGCACGATGTCGACGCGGCGGTTGCGCGCGCGGTTGGCCGGCGTGTCGTTGGGCGCCACCGGCTCGGCATCGGCCTTGCCGTCGGCGCGCATCCGCGCCGGATCGACCTGCGCCGACAGCGCCAGCCGCACGCCTTCCGCCCGCGCGGCCGACAGATGCCAGTTGGACGGATAGCGCATGGAGCGGATCGGCACGTTGTCCGAGTGGCCGGTGATGAGCACCTCGCCCTTCACCTCGGCCAGCGCCTCGCCGATGCGCACCAGCACCGGCAGCGACTGCGCCATGGGCTCGGCGCTGCCGGAGGCGAAGAAACTGTCGCCGCGCAGCCGCACCGTGCTGCGGTCGGCCTCGTCGGTGACGGTGACCAGGCCCTGCTTCACCTCGGGCTCGAGGAACTTCGCCAGGCGCGGCTGCCGGGCCGGCACCACCGCCGGCGGCGCGATCTGCAGCTGCGGCACGCGCAGCGCCGAGAGTTGCGCATAGGTGTCGTCGGAGCGGTAGTTGAGCGCCAGGCGCAGGCCGAACCAAGCCAGCGCCAGCACCAGCAGGAACAGCGCGCCCACCACCCACAGCGGCAGCGAGTCGCGCAGCCGCACGTTGCCCGCGCCCTGGCCGCGCCAGTGCGGCGACAGCTCCGCTTCCAGCGGCGGCCGGTCCTTGGCGATGAGGTCGGCCAGCCGCTGGCGCACGCTGTCGAGCTGGCTGCGGCCGTTGTCGATCACACGGTAGCGGCCCTCGAAGCCCAGGGCCAGCACGCTGTAGATGAGTTCGAGCAGCTGGCGGTGCGTGGGCACGTCCTGCGCCAGCTTGGCCAGCAGCTGGAACACCTTCTCGCCGCCCCAGGCCTCGTTGTGGAACTGCACCAGCAGGCTCTGCTTGTTCCAGCCCGCCTGCGTGCCCCAGGGCGTGTTGGCCACGGCTTCGTCGAGCGCGGTGCACAGCACGTAGCGCGCGGCCAGCACCGTCTCGTTGCCGATGCCGGCGCGTCGCGCCTGGGCGTCGAACTGGTTCACCGCCTCGGCGGCCGAATTTCGCAGCGCCGCCACGTCGCGCGGCTGCACCATGTTGCGCAGCTTTCCGATGAGCACCAGAAGCTTGCCGGCTGCGGACACCAGCGGGTTGAGCAGGGCCATCTCGCCGATGTCGGCCGGCGGCGCCTCGCCAGCGCCACCGAAAGCCGTGGGCGGCGGCATGGCCGCGCTGCCGCCACCACCACTGCCGCGCGGCTTGGGCTTGATGACCGTGCGCTCGGACTCGTAGCCGGCAAAGGGGTCAGGCGTGCTCATAGGTCACCTTCGGACGGCCGGCGATGCGCATTCATGATGGTCGGATGGCCCAGAAGGCAAGCTCCAGCCCAGGGAAGTCGCCCGCAATGTGCATCGCAATCCCCCCCGACTGCTCGAGCTGGCGCCACAGGTCGCTGCTCTTGGTTTCCAGTTCGAAGTAGCTGGCGCCGGCATGGAAGGGGATCTGCCGCGGTGCCACCGGCATGGCGGTGAGCGCCACGCCCGGCAGCGCCAGCGTGACCAGGTCGCGGATGCGCTCCACCGGGCCGATGGTGACCTGCGTCGGAAAGCGCGCGCGCAGCGATTCGCCCGGCATCTGCGCGGTGGCGGCCAGCACGAAGGTGGCCTTGCGCTGCAGGTCGGTGTCCTTCACCACGGCCACGTGCACGTTGTTCTTGCGCTCGTGCAGCTCGATGCGGATGGCGGCGCGCTCGATCACCACCGAGAAGCTGCGGCGCAGGTCGTCCATCACCGGCCTGAAGCTCGCCGCCAGGTCGTCGTGGACATAAGGGCCGAAGCGCGTGGTGCGGCGCGCGTCGCGAAAAGTGACGAGGTCGCCCGCCAGCGAAAGGGCATGCTCGAAGAAGTGCTGCGGATGCAGCGTCGCGCTCTTGGCCAGATGCGCGAACACGGCTTCGTTGCGGTTCACCGTCTGCAGCATCAGGAAGTCGGCGATCTCGGCCACGCCGCCGGTGCCGCCAGCCGTGAGCGAGCCGGCCAGCTCGTCGCCGCGCTGGCGCAGCAAGCCCAGCAGTTCGTCCAGCCAGCCGCGCGGCAGCTGGTGCGCAGCCACGTCGAGCAAGGGCGGCACGTGGTTGCGATCGAGCAGCACCTGGTTGTCCGCGCGCCGCTCGGCCACGCGCGCCGCACGCAGGGTGGTCCAGGCGTCGGTGGCGTCGTTCGCGCGCATCAGGCGGGTGTGCAGCGCGCCCAGCTGCAGCATGGCGCTGCGCTCGCCGGCGGTGTTGGAGTCGGGCACCTCGGTTTCCTGCACGCGGTGGCGCACCAGGTCTTCGTAGCCTTCGGCATCCGCCTCGCGCGCACCGGCGCGGCGCAGGGGCAGCGCCAGCACGATGGCCTCGTCGCGCAGGCCTTCGGGAATGTCCAGCGCCTCGGGCAGCGGATCGACCGCCGGCATGTCGAAGGGCGTGCCGTCGCCGAACACGCCCACGGCGCGCGTCAGCGCAAGCTTGCCCAGCGCCAGGGCGGCGCTGTCGATCTCGATTTCCGCAAAGCCCCAGGCGTAGGGGCTGGTACTGCGCAGCAGCAGGTGACGTGCATGGTCCGCGTGGCGTTCGCTTTGCTGCAGGTGCTGGGGCTGCAACAGCATCCCCTCGCTCCAAACCACTTTCTTTCGCCAGCTCATCCGCGCTCCGTCCTTCGGCAGGGGTGCCAGAAGCACGGAGTTTCCAGTGCCGGCCTTACGCGGAAAATCCGCCTAACGGCCTAGTACGCCAGCCCGGCTCACAGCGCGATGTTCCAGGTGCTTGCGCAGTGGCGGCAGCGAACGTGCAGGCGGCTTTGGGGCGCGCCCTCCTGGGCCTGTTCGTCCTCGATGTCCCACCGCGCATAGGTGCCGCAGACGGGGCATGAGGCCTGTTCGGCCATGTGCTGGGCGTGGCCGAGCATGAGCAGGTAGCGCCGCAGCGCCCGGTGGCCGACGATGGCGCTGGCCACGACGCAGGCCAGGGCCGCGAGCCGCACTTGAAGGCTGCCGTGCGAGCCGAGCAACTCGATGCCGCCCAGCAGGCCGACGAAGCACAGCAACAGCAGCACCAGGTGCCCGTGGCACTGCAGCAGTTCGCGCTCGTACCACTTGCGAAAGCCCACGCGCTGGATGATTCGCCGCTCGTTCATGCCCGGCCTCCATTGGCACACGACAACCGCAGATGCCTCTGTGCTGCTGCACTGCACCAGAGGGTAAGCACCCACAAGGGATGACGGCCCAGGCGGCTGTTTGTAAGTGATCCGTAAGCATCGACGCAACAATTTCGTACGCCCTTGCCCGGACCCGGAGGTATCGTGCTTCTGCTCGCCTCGTCCGTCAAACTGATTGCCGAGATCGCCATCCTGGCGATGGTGGGGCAATGGCTGCTTGGCCTGCTGGCCGGGCAGCGGCGCCAGGAGAACTTCTTCTACCGGCTGCTGCAAGTCCTGACGGACCCCTTCGTGAAGGTGGTGCGGGCCATCACGCCGCGCGTCGTGCTCGATCGCCACATCCCCCTGGCCACGCTGCTGCTGATGCTGGCGATCTGGCTGATGGCCACGCTCGCCAAGGTCAACTTCTGCCTGCGGGTGGGCATGGAAGGATGCCGCTGATGCCGCACTGGCTGCTTCGCCTTCGCGCCATGGGCTGGCTGCTGATGGGCCGGCAGGAAGCGGCCGAGCGCGTATTTGGCGACATGCTCGCGCGCTGGCCGCGCGATGCGTACGCGCTGGCCAGCCGCAGCTTCGTGCGCGCGCAACTGGGACGGCGCGGCGAAGCCATCGAGGACGCGCGCAGGCTGGTGGACGCGCATCCGCAGCGCAGCGCCGGCGACTGGTTCAACCTGGGCTTTCTGCTGGAGGCCGATGGCCAGCTGGGCGAAGCGGTGGACGCCTTCGGCCAGGCCGTGGCGCGCGATGCAAAGCTCGACCGCGCCTGGTATGGCCTGGGCCTGGCCCTGCTGCGCCAGGGCCGCCGCGAAGAAGCCGTGCAGGCGCTCCAGCGCAATACCGAACTGCAGCCGATGAGCCCCTACGGCTGGTACCACCTGGCGCGTGCCCAGGCGGACTGCCAGCGGCCGGAGGAGGCACGCCGGATCATCAGGCATCTCCAGGGCTTCGAGCCCCGCATCGCCGCTCAACTGGAGCGCGAGACGGGCCTCGCCGCCGCATCGTAGTTGGGGCCTGCTGTCCGCCGGCTCGCGCCGGAGGGCAGTGGCCGCAAGGTCCGCCGGCCCTCGGGCCAGCAACGTGCAAGAAGCAACGTAGGAGACATGCGATGGAATTGACTGAAACGCAGCGCCACTACTGGCACAAGAACCTGCGCATCACCGCCATCCTGCTGGCCGTGTGGTTCTTCGTGACCTTCGTGATCGGATATTTCGCCCGCGACCTGAGCTTCAACTTCTTCGGCTGGCCCTTCAGCTTCTGGGTTGCCGCGCAAGGGGCACTGATCGTGTATGTGCTGATCATCTGGTTCTACGCGAGCTACATGAATCGCCTGGACCAGGAACACGGCGTGGCCGAGGAGAACTGACATGGCCGGACTGACCTTCGAGCACGGCGCCGCCCCCACCGCGGGCGAAAAAGGCCAATTCAAGAAGCAGCTCAACAAGGTGTACGGCTGGTACACCGGCGGCTTCATCGCCTTCATCGTGGTGCTGGCGGTGCTCGAGCAGATGGGGCTGCCGCGCAACTGGATCGGCTTCATCTTCCTGTTCGCCACCGTCGCGCTGTATGCCGGCATCGGCATCATGAGCCGCACCACCGACGCAGCCGAGTACTACGTGGCGGGGCGCCGGGTTCCGGCCATCTACAACGGCATGGCCACCGGCGCCGACTGGATGAGCGCCGCCTCCTTCATCGGCATGGCGGGCACGCTCTACCTCACCGGCTACGGCGGGCTGGCCTTCATCCTGGGCTGGACCGGCGGCTACTGCCTGGTGGCCCTGCTGCTGGCGCCGTACCTGCGCAAGTTCGGGCAGTTCACCATTCCGGACTTCCTGGGCGCGCGCTACGAAGGCAACCTGCCGCGCTTCATCGGCATCGTGGCAGCCATCCTGTGCTCCTTCACCTATGTGGTGGCGCAGATCTACGGCGTGGGCCTGATCACGACGCGGCTGTCGGGGCTGGCCTTCGAGGTCGGGATCTTCGTGGGCCTGGGCGGCATCCTGGTGTGCTCCTTCCTGGGCGGCATGCGGGCGGTGACCTGGACCCAGGTGGCGCAATACATCATCCTGATCATTGCGTACCTGGTGCCGGTGATCTGGCTTTCGGTCAAGCAGACCAACATCCCGGTTCCGCAGGCGGTGTACGGCTACCAGCTCGAGAAGGTGAGCAAGCGCGGCGACGAGTTGCGCAAGGACCCGAAGGAACTGGAGGTGGCCGGCATCTTCAAGGCGCGCGCCGCCGAGTTCGACGCCAAGATCAAGGCGCTGCCGGGTTCGCTGGCCACGGAGCGCGCCGCTGCCGAGAAGAAGGTGGCGGACCTGCAGGCCGCCAGCGCCCCGCCGGCCGAGGTCGCGGCGGCCCAGAAGGCACTGGCGGCCGTGCCCAAGGACGAGGCCTCGGCCCGCAAGGCCTGGACCGCCGCCAAGGCATCCAACGAGGCGCAGTCGCGGCCGCTGGCGGGCATGCCCAACCATGCGCAGATCTACGCGGGCGATCCGAAGGGCGACGCGGCGGCGCAGAAGGCCTTCGACGAATCGCGGCGCAACTTCCTGGCGCTGGTGTTCTGCCTCATGGTGGGCACAGCCGCGCTGCCGCACATCCTCATGCGCTACTACACCACGCCCTCGGTGCGCGAGGCTCGCGAATCGGTGACGTGGTCGCTGTTCTTCATCTTCCTGCTGTACTTCACCGCGCCCGCCCTGGCGGTGCTGGTGAAGTACGAGGTGTTCAACGTGCTGGTGGGCACGCCCTTCGACAAGCTGCCGGCCTGGATCGCCAACTGGTCGGCAGTGGATCCGGCGCTGCTGAGCGTGAGCGACGTGAACAAGGACGGCATCTTCCAGCTCTCCGAAATGCGCATCGGCGGGGACATCATCGTGCTGGCCACGCCCGAGATCGGCGGGCTGCCGTACGTGATCTCGGGCATGGTGGCGGCCGGCGGCCTGGCCGCCGCCCTGTCCACCGCGGACGGGCTGCTGCTGACCATCGCCAACGCGCTCTCGCACGACCTGTACTACAAGATGATCGACCCGAACGCGCCGGCCTCGCGCCGCGTGGCGATGTCCAAGGTGCTGCTGCTGGTGGTGGCGGTGTGCGCGGCGGCGGTGGCCGTGCAGAAACCGGCGGACATCCTGTTCCTGGTGTCGGCTGCCTTCTCCTTCGCGGCGGCGGCCTTCTTCCCGGCGCTGGTGCTGGGCATCTTCTGGAAACGCGCCAACAAGTGGGGCGCCTCGCTGGGCATGCTGGCGGGCCTGGGCATCACCTTCTACTACATGGCCGTCACCCAGCCCTGGATGCGCAGCGTGTTCGGCGTGACCAGCCCGGTGGAGCTGTGGTGGGGCATCCAGCCGATTTCCGCGGGGCTGTTCGGCGTGCCGGTGGGCTTCGCGGTGATCATCCTGGTGAGCCTGATGACCGGCGTGCCGAAGAAGGAGACGCAGGAGTTGGTCGAGCACGTGCGCTATCCCGATCTCAAGCGCGCCTGAACCGGGCGCGCAACCCGGTGCCTGCCGGCCTGCGCCGCGCTCAGGCGCCGGCTCCGGTGGCCGGCCCGACGATGCGGCCGGCCTCCACGTGCTCGTCGTAGTCGGTGCGCGGGATCGCCGTGTTCAGCGCGGCCCCGCCTTCTTCCCAGTGGATGACGGCGCTGTCCTCGGCGAGCACGACTTGCACCGGACCTTCCGGAATGCGCACCATCGGTCCGTCGCCGGCGCGGAACTCCACCAAGCCGCGGATGTGCGCATTGGGCTCGATGTGGGCATGCGCGGCCATCAGTACACGCCGAAGATCTTGAGCAGAACGATGACGCCGATGGGCACGCCGCACAGCCAGAGGATGAGGCTTTTCATGGTGGTGCGCTCCTGAAGGGGGTTTGCGATGACCGCAGTGTGGAGTGGCGCGCGGCCCGGCGGTGCAGGAGGCCGCGGGCTCACGCGGTGAGCGCAGGCCTACAAGTGCTGGCGGATGAGGCGCCAGCGGCGGCGGCAGTCCCGGTCATCAGGGCGAATTGCCGCGCAGCGCCGCCGTCTGCTGCGCGAACTCCGCATCCACCTTGGCCAGCCGCGCGGTGCGGGCCTCCTCGTTGACCCATTGCGCGTTCATCGCGCTTTGGCGCGCGAGTTGGTGCGCCAGCTTCGCGGCCGGCAGCAGCGAAGTGTTGTCGGCCGGCAGGAAGCCGGCCAGGTCGTGCAGCGACTTGAGCACCGCGCGCTCCGGGTCGCCGCGCGGCCCCGGCGTGCGGCCGTACGCGGCAAGGAAGGACTGCACCTTCTTCTGGAACTCCGGCGGGTACTCGCGGCGCGTGACGATCTGCGCATGCGGGATCAGGTCCGACTGCCACACGATGATCAGCCGCTGCGACTCGTCCGGAAACTGCAGCCTGAAGCGCTCGAAGTCCGCGGTGTTGTTGGTGGCCACGTCCGCCTCGCCGTTGGCCACGGCCAGCGCGGTGGCCTGGTGGGTGCCGACGAATTCGCTCTTGAAGCGCGTCTCCATGGCGATGCCGGCGGGCATGAACAGCTGCAGCTGCGGCACGATGAAGCCCGACACCGACTTGGCTTCCCCGCGCGCCAGGCGCCAGCGCTCGGGCTGCGCCAGCACATCTTCGAGCGTGGTCACGCTGCCGCCCTTGCGCAGCAGCAGCAGCGAGCGGTAGCCGGGCAGGCCGTCGTGGCGCGTGACCTGCGCCACCACCGTCATGCCGCGCAGGGTGACCGCATCCAGCGCCATGCGGCCCGACAGGAAGGCCATGTCGACCTGGTTGCGCTTGATGGCCTGGTCCAGCGCGTCGTACGAGGTGACCGAGAGCACGCTCACCGGCCGGTTGAGGACGCGGGCCAGGTCGGCCAGCAGCGGCTCCCAGTCGTTGCGCGACTCGAACACGCCGCCCAGCGGCAGGATGCCGAAGCGGATCGGGCCGTCCTGCACGCCCGCCGCCGGCAGGTGGGTCTGGGCGACGGCTGCCACATGCGCCCCCATCACAAGAAGAAGCAGGGCCGCGCCCCAGCGGCGCAGCCAGCCCGGCCGCGGACGGCACGGGGAAACGGTACGGGTGAACTGCATCGCGTCACTCCAGAAGCGGGGCCTTGGCGCCCTCCCCCACCAAAGTCGGGTGGTCAATGAAGGCAGGGTAGCTCACAATTAGATACCAAGAATGTCCGCACAGCCCACGCCATCCCTCTCGCGGGCGCAACGCATCCTGGGCGGACCGTATCGCGTCCTGGAGCGGCTGCCCCGACTCTCGCTCGCACAGCAACTGGTGCTGCTGGCGATACTGCCTGCGGCCATGGCCACGGTGGGCGCGATCGTGGTGCTCACCCGCCAGCACCTGGCCAACGTGACCGAGCTGATGCGCGCCAGCGGCCAGAACGTGGCGCTGCAGGTGGCCACGCTGGCGCAGACGCCGCTGATCCAGATGGACCGGCGCGCCCTGCAGCGCACCGCGGTGGCCGGCACCTCGCAGCCGCATGTGCAGCAGGTGCAGATCCGCACCGACGACGGCGAGATCCTGGCCAACGCCGAAACCGCCGACCGGGCGCGCACCGAAGGCCTGCGCGTGATCTCGCCGGTGCTGGGCGAAGACGGCAAGCGCGCCGGCGAGGTGATGGTGGAGATCAGCCTGGACGCCGTGGCCGACGCGCGCAAGGCGGTGTACCTCAACGTGCTGCTGGTGGCCGGCGCCAGCCTGGTCGGCGTGGGCCTGGCCGGCTGGTGGGCCGCGCGGCGCATCAGCGCGCCAATACGCAGCCTGGGCGAGGCGGTGGACCTGCTGGGCGCCGGCGAACACCCCACGGTGGAGGTGGTCGGCACGGCCGAAGTGCGCCGGCTGCAAAGCGGCTTCAACCAGGCGGCCTCGGCCCTGGCCGAAAGCCGGCGCATGCTGCAAAGCCGCATCGGCGACGCCACCGCCGAGCTGGCGCGCAAGAACGAGCAGCTCGAGCTGGCCAGCCAGGCCAAGACACGCCTTTTGGCCGCCGCCAGCCACGACCTGCGCCAGCCGCTGCATGCCCTCACCCTGTTTTCCGACGGGCTGGCCAATGGCGAGACCGACCCGGTGCGCCTGACCCGCATCGGCCACATCCGCGAATGCGTGGATTCGCTGGACCGGCTGTTCTCCGAGCTGCTCAACCTGTCGCAGCTCGATGCCGGCGTGCTGCAGCCGCGCTGGAGCGACTTTCCGCTGGACAGCCTGTTCGACGAGATCAGCCGCAACTTCCGCCCCGTGGCCGAGCAGCAGGGGCTGCGCCTGGTGGCGCGCAAGACCGACGCCTGGGTGCGCTGCGACTACGTGATGCTCTCGCGCATCCTGAACAACCTGGTGTCCAACTCGCTGCGCCACACGCACGAGGGCGGCGTGCTGGTGGGCGCGCGCCGGCGCGGGCGCGCCATCCGCATCGACGTGTGGGACACCGGCGTGGGCATTGCGCAGGAACACCAGGAGCGCGTGTTCGAGGAATTCTTCCAGGTCGATCCGCAGCGCACGCAGGGCATGTCGCGCGGCATGGGCCTGGGCCTGTCCACCGTGCAACGGCTGGCCGCGCTGCTCAACACCCGGGTCGAGCTGCGCTCGGTGCCCGGCAAGGGCACCGGCGTGCGCCTGCTGGTGCGCGCCGCCGAGCCGATGGCGGCCGGGGGTGCGATGGAGCCCGCCACCCTGCCCGCACCGCTGGATGCGCCGGCCAACCTGGAAGGCGTGCGCGTGCTGGTCATCGACGACGAGCGCACCATCCTCGAAGGCCTGCAGGTGGTGCTGTCGAGCTGGGGCGCGCAGGTGATGGCGGCGCAGACGCGCGCCGAGGCGCTGGCCATGGCCGACGCATGGGACGAGCCGCCCGAAGTGGTGCTCAGCGACCTGCTGCTGCAGGGCGGCGACAACGGCCTGGACCTGCTGCACGCGCTGGAGCGCCACCCGCGCGGCATCCGCGAGGGGACCGCGCGGCTGCTGGTCACCGGCGAGACCAAGCCCGACCGGCTGCGCGAAGTGGCCCAGGCCGGCATCATGGTGCTGTACAAGCCCGTGTCGCCGCGGGCGCTGCGCCAGGCCATCGCCACCCAGCTGGCGACGGTGCGCGCCAGCGCTTGATTCGATTGAAGCAGCGCGCGCCTCCCTCCCGTGAACTATGTCGTTCGGCCTATCGCCGGGCCTTGGCGAAGCTTGTCTGATAAGACATAAGCCCTCTGCCTAGTCGCGCGAACACAGGCGCGTCCCTAAAGTTTGAAGCACCCTCAACTTGGGGTTGTCTTACCCATGTTCTTCAAGCTTTCCGGGGTGGCGCTGGTCGCGCTGCGGGCCGTGGTGCCCGCATTGATGCTGCTCGGCATGCCGCCAGGGCTGGCCCAGGCCGCGCTCACGCGCCTGACGGTGATCACCGGCGACGACCGCGCGGCCAGCGCCGAATTCATCCAGCAGCTGCGCGACACGCAGGCGCCGGGCGCGCGCATGCAGGTGGTTCGCCTGCCCCTCGAAGGCGCCCCGGGCGCGGCGCCGGCCGCCCCGTCTGCGGAAGAAGAACAGGCCGCCAATGCCGGCGTGCGCACGCGCAGCCTGCGCGGCGCCGAGGGCAGGGGCAACGGCGCCTATGGTGACGCACTGACGGTGGCGGTGGGCCCCGGCGCAGCCCGCTCGGCCATCGAGAGCGACAGCCGCGAACCGCTGCTGCTGACCATGCTCAGCCGCCTCCAGTACGAAAGCCTCAAGGACAGCCCGGGCCTGCGCCGCGAAGGCCGCCGGGTGGGCGTGCTGTTGTGCGACCCCTCCATGGCCGACCAGCTGGCGCTGGTGGAAGCCGCCCTGCCCGAACGGCGGCGCCTGGGCGTGGTGACCACCGCCGATTCGCAGCCGCTGCTGGCCGAACTGGAGCGCGCCGCGGGCAGGCAGTGGACGCTGCAAGTGGCCACCGCGCCGGACACCAAGTCCATCGCCGGCGCGTTGCGCGGCGTCCTTTCGGGCAGCGACGCGCTCATGGTGCTGCCCGATGCCATCGGCAACGACCAGGCCGCCACGCTCGCGGTGCTGCACGCGGCCGCCGGTGCCGGCCTGCCGGTGTTCGGCGCCAGCGAGGGCATGGTGCGCTCCGGCGGGCTCGCGGCCGCGGTGGCCACACCGGCGCTGATGGCGCGCCAGGCGCAAGCCATGGGCCAGAAGCTGGCGCTGGCGCCGGCCGGCGTGCTGGTCGAATCGGCCAAGCCGGCCTCGGTGCGCGTCAACGCCAACGTGGCGCGGGGCCTGGGCCTGCGCCTGCCCGACGAGCGCGAACTGACCGAGCGGGTGGCCGCGCCGCGATGAACCGATTAGCCACCGGCTTCGCCGCACCGCCCAAGGAAGCCGCCCAGGACCCGACCGACTCCCAGCGCGACGAACTCCAGGAGCCGGCCACCCTGGTGATGAGCGGCAGCCTGCAGCGCGACCTGCTGCGCCTGGGCGTGGTGCCCTGCGCGGCAGCGGCACTGGCGCTCACGGCCTGGTTCACCCACAGCCGGCTCAACACGCTGGAGGACGCCTTCAATGCCGAAGGCCAGGCCATCGCCCGCCAGGTGGCCGCGCTGTCCGACCTGAGCCTCTATGCGGGCGACCTCTCGGCATTGCAGAACGTGGCCAATGCGGCGCTGCGCGGCAGCAGCCAGGTCACGCGCGTGGAGATCAGCAACAACGCGGGCGTGTTCGTGAGCAGCGGCCCCAGCCAGGGCAGCATGGAGAACCTGCGCGTGTTCACCGCGCCGGTGCTGCTGCGCGAGGCATCGCGTGCCAGCGCCTTCTCGCCGGCCGGCACCACCGCCGCGGGCGAGTCGCCCATCGGCCTGGTGCAGACCTTTCGCGACACCACCGGCTATGCGCGCGAGCGCACCCGCTCGCTGGTGGCCGGCATCGGCATTGCGCTGGTGGCCATCCTGGTGGCCTGGGCCTCGGTGCGCAACATGGCGCGCACGGTGGCCCGGCCGCTGCGGCGCGTGTCGCGCACCGTGGCGGCGCTGGAGGCCGGCAATTTCGATGCCCGCTGCGACGTACAGGCCGCGCCGCCCACGGGCCGGGGCCATCCGAAACGGCCGCACGAACTGGCCAGCCTGGCGCACGACGTGAACCGGCTGGCCGAGCAGCTCGAACACAACCAGCAGGTGAGCGAAGAGCGCGTGCGCGAAGCCACCGCCGTGGCCTTGCAGCGCATGGCCGAGGCCGAGCAGGCCGCGCTCTCCCGCGCACGCTTCCTGGCGGCGGCCAGCCACGACCTGCGCCAGCCGCTGCATGCCATGGGCCTGTTCATCGACGGCCTGCTGCCCACCGCCACGCCGGACCAGCGGCCCGCCGTGCTGCGGCTGCAGGAAAGCACGCAGTTCATGAGCATGCTGCTGGACGACCTGCTCGAAATCTCGCGGCTCGATGCGCAGGTGCTCACGCCCACGCTGGCCACCGTGTCGCTGGAGGGCCTGTTCGAGCACCTGGCCGGCCAGCATGCCGCCCAAGCCGCCGATGCGCGCGTGCGCATGGTCTTCAAGGCGCAGGGCCGCGCGGTGCGCAGCGATGCGGCCATGCTCATCCGCATCGTCGGCAACCTGATCGGCAACGCGATCCGCCATGCGCCGCCCGAAGGCACGGTGCTGGTGGCGGCCCGGCGCGGCGCCCTGCCCGGCACGGTGCGCATCGAGGTGCGCGACAACGGCATCGGCATTGCGCCCATCCACCAGCAGCGCGTGTTCGAGGAGTTCTACCAGGTGGCCAACACCGAGCGCGACCGGCGCCAGGGCTTCGGCCTGGGCCTGGCGATCTGCGCGCGGGTGGCGGCGCTGCTGGGCACGCGCATCGAACTGCGCTCGGCGCTGCTGGAAGGCAGCACCTTCTCACTCACCCTGCCCGGCGCCGCGCCGGTGGGCGCTGCGCGCGCGGTAGCGCCGCCGCCTCCCATGGCACCGCTGGCCGGCCTGCGCTGCCTGGTGGTGGACGACGACGAAGTCATCCTGCACGGCACCGAGCAACTGCTGCGCCAGTGGGGCTGCATCGTGAACTGCTCGGAAAGCGGCACCGCCGCCATCGAGCTGATGCGCGAGGAAGACGCGCACTACGACGTGGTGCTGTGCGACCTGCAGCTGGCGCGCGACGAAGACGGCATGGCCGTGATCGAGGCCGCGCGCCAGCTGCACCCGCAGGCGCTGGCGGTGCTGGTGACCGGCGCCACCGGCCCCGATGCGCTGCAGCGCCTGCGCCAGCGGGGCGTGACCTTCCTGACCAAGCCGGTGGCGCCGGCCAAGCTGCGCGCCCTGCTCTCCACCCGCCGCCAGGCGCACTTCGCGGACCCTGCCCATGCTTGATGCCAGCGCGCTGCAGCACATCCGCCCCTTCGTCGCCACGCCCAACTACGGCGGCGTGCTCACCACCACCTACGTGCGCAGCCTGCTCGGCCTGGTCAACCTCGCCTACCAGCACGGCTTTGCCATGCAGAGCCGCTTCCTGGACGGCGACAGCCTGATCACCCGGGCGCGCAACCGCATGGTGGCCGAGTTCATGGCCGACGCGCGCTGGACGCACCTGTTCTGGATCGACGCCGACATCGGCTTCGAGCCCGAGGCGGCGCTGCGCCTGCTGCTGTCCGGGCGCGACGTGGTGGCCGGCGTCTATCCGCACAAGATCGACGCCTGGCCCACGCAGGGCCTGGCCCAGCCGCTGCCGGCCGGCAGCACGCGCGAGGATTTCGAGGCGCGCTACCCGAGCTTTCCGGCCAACCTGCTCGCGCATGGGCGGGTGGAGGCCGACGGCTTCATGGAGGTGCTGGACGCACCCACCGGCTTCATGGTGATCGCGCGCCGCGTGTTCGAGCAGATGGCCGTTGCCATGCCCGAGCTGCGCTACACGCCCGATGTCTCCGGCCACCCCGACGTGCGCCGCGGCCAGCCGGCGCCGCCCCCGCACTACCGCTTCTTCGACGTGCTGGCCGAGCCCGACAACGGCCGCTACCTGACCGAGGACTACGCCTTCTGCCGGCGCTGGCAGTCCATCGGCGGCAAGGTGCATGTGGACACCGCCTCGAACCTGACGCACCAGGGACTGAAAACCTACACTGGCGACTTTGGCCGCGCGCTGCGCGACGCGCACGGCTGAAGGAGCCGGCCCATGACCCCCACCATCACGGCGTTCGAGGCATCGCCCGACCGCGGCAAGGGACAGGCGCGCGACATGCGCGTGCGCTGGGCGCTCGAAGAAGTGGGCCAGCCCTACGACGTGCGCCTGCTGTCGTTCAGGCAGATGAAGGAGCCGGCGCACCGCGCGCTGCATCCCTTCGGCCAGATTCCCACGTACGAGGAAAAAGGCGGCCTGGCGCTGTTCGAGTCGGGCGCCATCGTGCTGCACATCGCGCAGCAGCATGCGGGGCTGCTGCCGCGCGATGCACACGCCCGGGCGCGGGCCGTCAACTGGATCTTTGCCGCGCTCAGCACCGTGGAGCCGCCCATCGTCGAGCGCGAGACCGCCTGGTTCGTGGAGCGCGACAAGCCCTGGTACGCGGAGCATGCGCCCATGCTCGACGAGCGCGTGCGCAAGCGGCTGGGCGAACTCTCAGCGCGGCTGGCCGGGCACGAATGGCTCGACGGCGCATTCAGCGCCGGCGACCTGATGATGGTGATGGTGCTGCGCCGGCTGAGCAGCTCGGGCTTGCTGCAGGAATATCCGAACCTGCATGCCTACGTGGCGCGCGGCGAGGACCGGCCGGCCTTCCAGCGGGCATTCGCCGCGCAGCTGGCCGTGTTCACCGCCGCCGCGGCCAAGGGCTGACGCAGGAGCCTCAGGCCGAAGCCGCTGCCACACCGCCACCCGCGAAGCGCGGCTGGGCGCGCTCGCTGGCATCGCGGATCTGCTCGGCCACCATCTCCGCCGTCGCGGCCGACAGCGTCCAGCCCAGGTGGCCGTGGCCGGTGTTGTAGAACACGTTGGCCCGGCGGCCGGCGCCCACGCGGGGCATCAGGTTGGGCATCATGGGCCGCAGGCCCGCCCACGGCACCACTTGCCGCGTGTTCACGCCAGGAAAGCATTCGTTCACCCAATCGACCAGCGGGCGGATGCGGTCGGCGCGGATGTCGCGGTTCACGCCGTTGAACTCGGCCGTGCCGGCCACGCGAAAGCGCTCCGTGCCCAGGCGACTGGTGACCAGCTTGGTCTCGTCGTCCAGCAGGCTCACCGTGGGCGCTGCCGCCTGGCTGGCGGCATCCAGCAGGTTCACCGTGATCGAGTAGCCCTTGACCGGATAGACGTTGACGCGGTCGCCCAGCTGCGCCGCGAAGTCGCGGCTGGCCACGCCGGTGCACACCACCAGGCCGTCGAAGCGGTGCTCCTGCGCGCCGCCGTGCCCGGCGCGTACCGTCACGCGCGCCTGCCGGCCGTCGCTGGCCAGGCGTTCCACGTCCTGGCCGTAGAGGATGCGCACGCCCAGGCGCTGCGCGGCCGCCGCCAGGCCGTTGGTGAACTTGTGGATGTCGCCGGTGGAATCGCTCTCGGTGTAGAAGCCGCCGTAGTAGCGGCCGGCCAGCGTGGGTTCGATGGCGCGCATCTCGTCAGGCGTGACGGCGCGGCGCTCGAGCCCGCCCTGCGCCAGCAGCTTGCTGACCTCGGCCGCATGGTCGAAGCCGGCCTTGTCGCGGTAGATGTGCAGGATGCCTTCGCGCTTGAGGTCGAAGTCCACGCCCTCGGCCTGCGCCCAGGCAAAGAGATGCTCGCGCGCGGCAATGGCCAGGCGCGTGGTCTCGACGGTGTTCTGCTTGTAGCGGCCGATGTTGCCCACGAACTCGGCGAACCAGCTCAGCTTGTGCCAACTGGGCTTGGGGTTGACCAGCAGCGGCGCGTCGCCGCGCAGCATCCACTTCATGCCCTTCCACACGGTGGACCAGTGGTTCCAGACCTCGGCATTGGAGGCCGAGAGCTGGCCGCCGTTGGCGAAGGACGTTTCCATGGCGGCATAGCGGTGCCGCTCGAACAGGGTGACGGAAAAGCCGCGCTTGGCCAGCGCATAGGCCGTGGTGACACCCGTGATGCCACCACCGATGACGGCGATCGATTGCATGAGAGAAGCTCCAAAACGTCAAGATGAAGGCGCGCACGGCCTCGTTGCCGTGGTGCGCGCCCCCTCTGTCTTGGAACCTGAGAGATTCGCGGGCGGCCGGCCTGGGTGGCTGGCGGGTGCCGCTTGCTCCTGCGGTGTCCCGGTCGACGAAACCGGGCGCTCTTCAGAGAGTTGAGAAATGCATCGACCGGTCCTTTTGCCTGAGAGTTTCCGGGGCGGTTGCTCCTTCGGCGCCGGCGCCTGCATTCACTGCTTCAAGGCGCCAGTCTCTCCCGATCGACCTGCGGATTCTATTTTAGAAATCGCCGCAGCCGTTGGTTCTTTCGGTGTCCACGCAACTGGTGAGGTTGGGCCGGGTGCGCACACGCGACCATTCCCGCGCGAGCACGTCGTTGCCCTGCTGCGCCCGCTCGCCATCCAGCGGTCCGGTGGCCAGGCAGATCGGCGCCTGGCCGATGTTGCGGTCGTACAGGTAGGTGGTGGGCTCCTCGCGCAACACGTCGACGAAGCGCGCGGGCTGCGGCAGCACGCTGGTCACCACCAGCTCGCCCGGTACCACGTTCACCAGGTAGCCCTCGGCCGAGGTGAAGGTGCCGAACACCGGATACCGGCCCGCGGGGCTCTGCAGGCCTGCCTCGGTGCCCATGCTGCCCGCGATGCCCGCGCCCGTGTCGCCCAGGATGAGCCCGGCCAGCGTGTAGGTGAAGCTGGGGTTGGGCTGGCCCACCAGCCGCGCGAAGCTCCCGATGTTGACCGTCAAGCTGGGCTGCTGCGCGTAGATGAAGTGGTTGTCGCCCGGCGACACCGTGACCGTGCACACGCCCAGGTAGGCGCAGTGATAAAGGTTGGGCAACTGGCCCGACCCCACCAGGCCGCCGCGCGACTCGCCCACCCAGGTGTCGGCCCACACGCGCCACGGTGCGCCGCCCAGGCGGCCGCGGCCGGTGTTCTGGAAGGTGGTGGCCGCCACCAGGTCGGCGCCGCCGGTGGTGTTCACCGCCGTGTCCAGGATCAGCTCGCCCGAGAGCGTGCGCACCAGCAGCGTGTTGGCTGCCATGGAGTCGGCGGCCTGCACCTGCGGCTGATTGCCGTTCGAGTCGTAGGCGATGACCGAGACCGGCCCGATCTTCAGCGGCCCGCTGTTGACGAACTCGAAGCGCCCCGCCGCGCCGCCGCCGAGCGTGTCGGCGCTCACCTTGTTGCCGGGGTCGTTCAGGATCACGTTGCCGCCGAAGGACTGCGCCAGCAGCGTGCCGGCCGTGATGCTCGCGCCGGCCGCCTGCGTGATGTTGCCGCCGCTGATCAGCCCCAGCGTGGGCGCCGACACCGGCGCGCCGAGGTCGATGTTGCCGCCCGCGTTGTTCTGCAGCGTGACCGGCACGCCGCTGGCCAGCGGCGCCAGCACCTGGATGTCGGCCGCATGCGTGCTGCCACCGGCCACGATGGCCGCGGCCGTGAGCCGGCTCATCTCATCCGTCGAGATCCAGAAGCCGCCGGGGTCCGAGCCGCTCGACAAGGCGGGCGCCAGCAGGACCGAGTCGGTGAAGATGGACGGCACCAGCGTCGGATTGCCCATCAGGTAGATCGGCTCGGCCGTTCGGTCTTCGCCCGCGCCGGTGGCTGCGTTGACGCCGCCCGGTCGCAGGTCCAGCACCTGCCCGGCGCGCACCGTGCCGTTCAGCACGATCGCGTCGCTGCTGCGGTCGTTGGCGGCGCGCAGCACCACGTGGCGGTTGCCGTCGATGATCGAGCTTGGGCCGCCGTCGCCGTTGCTGCCCATGAGGACCAGGCCGGCGCCGCTGCCTTGCGTCTCGCCCGTGACCTCGATGTCGCCGGTGCCGGTGGTGGTGACCTGCGCGCCGTTCTGCAGCAGCACGCCGGTGCCCGGGGGCGGGCCGGATTCTTCGCCCGACACCTGGCGCAGCCCGCGCACCGCGACGTTGCCGTTCACGCTGGTCACGCGCGCGTTGTCGATGACCACGCCATGGCCGGAGCCGTCGCTGCTGTTGCTCGAGAACGCGCCCACGCCGGTGATGTTGATGTTGCCCGTCGTGGTGCTGATGATGCCCAGCCCGCCTTCGACCGAGAGCAGCGTGCCGCCCACCCGCACGCCGGTGCCGTTCTGCGCGAAGCCGGTGATGTCGACGTTGCCGCGGCCTGCGGTGATGTTGGTGCTGTCCAGCGCGATCGCCGCGGTGGTGAAGCCGCCGAAGGGCACGTTGGTGCCGGGCGCCGGCACGGAAAGCCGCACGCTGCCGTCGGCCGCCCCGCCGAGCGTGCTGATCTGCGTGTTGCCCATGCAGATGGCGCACGGGCCGAAGCCGTTGCCCGTGGCAGTCATGGTTAGGCTGCCGCCGTTGGTGATGATCTGCCCGCCGTTGTAGTCGATGGTGCCGCTGTTGCTGTTCTTGCCGGCCGTGAAGTTCACGTTCAGCGGCGCGGCGGTCGACCGGATGACGGTGCCGAAGCCACCGTTGATGTCGCGCGAGGCTTCCAGGTTGAAGGACACGGGCGCGCTGCCCTTGTCGACGTTGATCACCACGCCCTGGTTGAAGTTGATGTCGCCGCCAAAGGAGTTGGCGTTGGGCAGGGTCGTGGCGATGGTGACGCTGGTGCCGGTGTTGAGCGCGAAGTTGATGTCGCCGTCCTGGACGGTGGAGTTCACCAGCGGCGTGAGCGAGCCGTCGGGCGGCAGGCTGCCGCTGGCGGTGCCGCTCGCGATGGTGACGGTGGCGGGGTCGAGCAACCAGGTGCCTGCCGTGCCGGCCGGCGCCGAGGCATTGACGCGAATGCCGGTGAGATCGAAGTTGGCGCCCGAGGTTTCGATCAGGCCGCCGTTGCCGCCCTGCTGGCTACCGCGCGCGCTGTAGCTGCCGTGGCTGCGCAGGTCGCCGCCGGCCACCACGTGGATCGTGCCGCCGTTGCCTGCAGCACCACCCGCCGCATCGGCCGCGATGCCCGCGTTCTGGTCAATGGCGATGCTGCCGGTGCCGCGCACCGAGATCGTTCCGCCACCGCCGGCGCCGCTGGCGTCCAGGAAGTTGGCGGTCGGCCCGAAGGTGTTGGCAATGAGGATGTTGCGCCCGCCAATGTCGATCACGCCACCCTTGCGGGTGGTCGAGGAAACATCGACCAGCTTGATCGCCTGGCCGGACGCACTGTTGTCGCTGTAGCGCAGCTGGAGGTCACCGCCCTGCGCATTCAGCGTGACCTGCCCGCCCTCCGCGCGGAGGGTGCCCTGATTGCCACTGGCCGTCACCGACACACCGGTCGCCGGGGCCGTATCGGGCACCACCGTCTCGGCGCCGGTGGCTGGATCGCGATTCATCGTGAAGCCGTTGCTGCCGGCCTGGCCACTGATGTCCACCCGACGGCCCGTGCCGGCTGTGACATTGCTCCCCGCGAGCAGCACGCCGTGCGAAGCACCCACCGTTGCCGAGTTGGAGCTGGCCAATGCCTGCCTCGTGAATTCGGCATTGGCAGCCAGCGCGCTGAGATCGCCCCCCTGGCCGGTGATGCGCACGTCTCCCTGCAGCGCGATGACGGGCGTTCCCCCGATCCCCACGCCCCCGGAGGGGCCACTGACCAGGGCAGGGTCCGGCGTCGTCGTGTCACTCGCGCTCCACCCGCGCGTGGCCCCGTTGATGCTGATGTTGCCGCTGGCCGATCCGATACCGCTGGGTCCGGGGCCCACAAACGCCGCCTCCGAGAGCAGGTCCCTTGGCGGGGCGCCGATGATGCTCACCCCGAACGCGCCCAGCGCACCGCGTCCGTCGACGGCGACATTGCCGCCCGCGATCAGGAAGCTGGCACTCAACCCCACGCCGGCGCCCGATTGCATCTGGCTGCTGTCGGGGAAGGTGCCGGTGTCGCCCTGGCCGCGCAGGCTGATGCTGCCGCTGCCGCCGCAGGTATCGACGCCGATGCAGGTGTTGAGCGTGCTGTTGCTCAGCCTGACGCCATCGACCGTCCAATTGCCAACGGCATCCCGGCCGCCCACGGCGCGCCCGTTGACCGGGTCGCCTTGCCCATAGAAACGGATATTGCCGCCGTTGCTGTCGATCCTCGCGCCACTCATGACAATGGCCCCGCCCTGGCTGCCTTCGCCAAACGGGTCGATGGGCAGTGCATCGGGCAGCGCGGCGCCCTGGGCGTCGGCGTTGAAGTCGACGTTGAGCGCACCGCTGCTGGACGAGATCACCGAGTTGGCCGCCATCTCGATGTTGCGCGCCGAGTTCACCGTGAGGGTCGCGGTGCCGCCCTGCGTCTTGAGCACCTGCGCGCCGGCATCGAAGCGCACGCCATTGCCTGCGGAACTGGGGCCACCTTCGCTGAAGGTGCGCAGTGCGGCGCTTTCGAGGGTCACGCCGGCCGCGCTGCCCAGCGTGGCGCCGAGGACGGCCGCGTTGATGATGCTGCCGCCGTCCGACGGCGCCGAGGGCGAGTTGCCGGAGAAGCCGAAGGGCGGGTTGTTGCTAACCGTGATGTCCTGCCCCGAATAGATGCGCACCTGGCCGCCGGTCGCCTCGATCGTGCTCGTGTTCGACACATACAAGGCACTGTTGCCATAGGCCGCCGTGCCGTCGGCCTTGGTGGTGCGGCCGGCACTGAGGATGATCTCGCCGTTGCGCGACTCCAGCGTGTTGGCGCGCAGCGTGCCGGTCTGGTTGACCACCAGCGCCCCGAACGAATCCGCGGCCATGAGTGCGATGCGGCCACCGTTAGCGGTGATGGTGCCGCTGTTGTGCACCAGCGCCTGCGCGGCCTCGGAGCCGGCCGGGATGGTGAATTGCGTCAACCCGTCGCCGACAAAATCCACCGTGATGCTGTCCGCGGACACCAGGCCGACGGAACCGCGCGCGACGTCGATGGTTCCGGCTCCTTCGTTGCGCACCTCCGCTCCCATCAGCGCCACTGTGCCGCCGGGGCTGGTCGTCTGGATGGCCCCTTGGTTCACGACGGTGTATGAATTGCCATCGACGATCGGGAAGGGATCGACACGCTCGAACTTGAACTGCCTGGTGGCAGGATTCATGAAGTCGGCATCCGAGGTCGACATCTTCATCGTGGTCGCCACGAGACCGCCCACGCTCACCGACGACCCGCTGCTGAACAGCACCCCGTTGGGGTTGGTCAGGAACACATGGCCGTTGGCCGTGAGCCTGCCGGCGATGGTCGACATCTCGTTGCCGACGACCCGGTTGAGCAGGATGCTGCTGGCGCTTGGCTGCGCCACGTTGACTGCGTCGAGCGCGCCGATGGAAAAACTTTGCCATTGCGCGATGGCGCGCGGCGAATTCGCGCCCTGCGTGATGGTCATCGTTTGCCCACCCTGAGGGTTGGGGGCCACGCCGGTGATCGACACCGTCCCACCACCGGGCACGGCAATGCCGCCGCCGGGCGCCACCGGCAGCACCTGCGCCAACACCGGCGTCACCCCCAGGCACACCAGGCTCAGCATCAACGGCGTCAACCGCAACTCGCGCACCGCAGCAGCAGGCCGCCGGCGCGCGCGGGACACATCACGGACTGGGGATTGCTTCATTTGTCTGGCCCGCCCTGCTTGCTTGCTTACTGGAAGAACTTCTGGAACTGCACGAACAGCCGCGGGTTGTGCCCGCCGCCGTCGGTGATGGCCTCGCGCGTGCCGGCGCGCCAGGCCAGCGTGGCGTTGAGGGCGAAGTTGCCCGGCCGTGCCCACGACACACCGAAGCCGGCGCCCCGCAGGCTCTGCGTGTTGTCGGTTTCGCTCAGGAACGGGTCCTTGGCGATCTTTCCGCGCGCGGCGTCGTAGAACACATAGGGCGTGACTTCGTCGTTGAGGGACCAGCGCCACTCCACGGTGCCGATCAGCCCCTCGTCCACCAGCAGTTCGCCCGTCGGATACGCACGCACCGCGCGCGGGCCGCCCAGCGACAGTTTTTGCGACGGGTCGAGGTTCTTGCCGGCCCATTGCCCGCCCAGGCTCAGGTAGAGCGAGTGCTGCGGCACGACGGCTTGCAGGCGCGAGAAGCGGAAGGCCAGCTTGTCGAAGCTGCCCTCGGTCTGCCGGCCGATCTGGTCGATGGCTTCGCTCAGCGGGTCGCGGATGTCCAGCTTGCCGTGGTAGTAGTTGCCCGAGCTCGCCCAGTAGCCGCCGCCCAGCCAGTCGTCGCGCAGCTCCCAGGCCCAGCCCAGGCCCAGGCCGTACACGCGCTTTTTCGAATCGAAGCCGATGGCGTCGTAGTGGTCCGACAGGTCCTGCAGGTCGGCGCCGGCGCGCAGGAACAGGTTCTGCCGCCGCGAGCGGATCAGCGGGTAGTTGAGCGACGCGTCCAGGATGTCGGCGGTGCCGTGGGCATCCAGCGCTGCGAAGTCGCCGCCCAGCTCATAGCGCACATGGGCCGCGCCCACGCCCACGCGCAGGCCGTCGGCGCCGATGGGCGCCTCGTACGAAGCGCGGCCGAACACCATGCCTTCGTCCGAGCCCATCAGCCGCAGGTCGATGTTGTCGCCGATGCCGAAGGGGCTGAGCCACCGCGCGGTGCCGCCGATGCGGTAGCGGCCCGACTCCTCGGTGCCGTGGTTGTCGGCATCCGCCGAGAACTCCCAGCGCGGCGCGGCCGCCACGTCCACCGTCAGGTCGGTGGTGCCGGGCTGCGCGCCTTCCTGCAATGCCGAGGTGACGCGAATGCCCGGCTGGTCCGACAGCAGCAGCATGGCGCGCTCGTAGTTGGGCGTGTCCACCGCGCTGCCTTGGGTGAGCCTGGCGAGGAAGGCGCGCACGCGCGCTTCGCTGATGGGCGCGTCGGGCGCCACGTTCACCAGCACGCGGCCCAGGCGCCCTTCGATGACGCTGATCTCCACCACCCCGTCGCGCACGGTCTGCACGGGCACCACCGCCTGCGCCAGGAAATAGCCGCGGTCGCGGTAGAGCTGGGTGATGGCGCCGGCCAGCTGCTCCAGGTCCGACAGCGTGACGTCGCGGCCGATGTAGGGCCTTGTGACCGCCTGCAGCGCTTCGGCCGGCAGCGCCTGCGCGCCGTTCAGGCGCAGGTCGTTGAGCCTGAACGCGGTCTGCGGCGCGGGCGCCGCCGGCAGGGCCTGCGTGGGCGTGCCGGGCGACGGTGCCGCCTGCGTCACCTGCGCCGCATTGTTGGCGGAAGACGAGCACGCCGTGCAGGGGTTCTGCGTGGGCGTGAGCGTGGTGCTCTCGATCTGCTGCGACTGGGCCTGCGCGCGCTGCGCGAACACGAGGGCCAATGCCGCAACCAGCAGCGCGCCCGAGGCCAGGGCAAAGCGCTGGCGGTGCTGCCGTGCTCCTCCCTGGTTCATGGCAGCTGCCCGGAGCTTGTTCTTCTTCTTGTTGTTGTTCTGCTTCATGCCGGGCTCCCGACGGTCATGCGCCAATTGCCGATGAGGTTGAACGGGGCCCAGAAGAACGGGTGCGACAGCTTGGGGTTCTTGAGCACCGCGAGCTGGCCCGCCTGCATGGCCCGCTGCACGTCGTTGCCCTTGGACAGTTCTGAATACACGGTGCTCATCAGCACTTCGGTGGCATCGTCCGACACCGGCCACAGCGAGGCGATGAGCGCCGAGGTGCCGGCCGACAGGAACGATCGCGTGAAGCCCAGCACCTCGTCGCCCTTGGCGATGCGGCCCAGGCCCGATTCGCAGGCCGACAGCGTGACGAGCGAGGTGCCGCGCATCGGCATGCCCAGGATCTCGTGCGCTTCCAGAAAATTCTGCTTGCCGTTCTCGTTGGCCAGCAGGATGCGCGAATACAGCGGATCGACCTGGTCCGCCTCGGCATGCGCCGCCACGTGCACGATGGGCGCGCTGCCCACCGCTTCGCGGAACTGGGTCTTGGTGGCGGCCGCGCCCAGGTAGAGGTTGTTGCGCGGAAAGAGCTGCGCCAGCTGCTTCACTTCCACCTCGGCGCCGGGCAGGTCGTACTTGGCCTCGATGCGCGGATTGCCGAAGGCCACCAGCGCCGGCGCGGCGCGCGAGCCGCGCTGCGCCAGCTGGGTGGCGATGGTCATCGACGGCGCCACCGCGATCGGATGGGTCTCGACGAGATAGCGCCCGTCCACCCGCAGCGCCTGGAACGGCAGGTAGTGCAGCGCCCCGTGCGGCACGAACACCAGCCGCTGCCCCGGCGCCAGGCCCAGCGGCGCGATCAGCGCGGCGCCCAGCTTGTCGGCATTGGTGATGGCATTGCGCCGGCCGCGCACCACCGAGTTGCGGAAGGTCTCGACCAGTTCGGTCAGCTCGTCGCGCTTGATGGGGATGGCGCTGGTCTTGATCTCGCCCGGCCCCACCACCCACACCTGCAGCCGATCCGGCAGCGAGTGGAACTGCACCACGCGCTCGTCGCTCTTGAGCACACCCTGCAGCGCCGCCAGGTTGGCGCTGCTGGCACTCGCGCCCTCGGGGCCCGCCAGCGCGGCGCGGCCGCGCACCGCATCGAGCAGGGCGCGCGAGCGGCTGCGCTCGCTCACCTCCAGCGCCTGGCCGGCACTGCCGACATCGCTGTACAGGCCCACGGCGCGGTCGAAGATGGTCTGCAGATCGGAGAACAGGCCCATCTTGAATTCCTCGCTGCGGAACTTGGCGCGCACGGCGTCCACGTCCTGCAGCGCACGCGACGAGGCATCCGCCGCCGCCTGCTTCTGGCCCAGCGCGATGTCGCTGCGGGCCACGCCGTCCCAGGCCCACATGCGGGTGTACTGCGCATCGGCGCCGGACTTGTAGCTGGTCAGGCGCTGGTAGGCGTCGCGCGCCTCCTGGGGCTTGTTCTCGGCCAGCAGCAGCCGCGCCTTGGTGCGCTCGAACTGCGCGGCCAGCGAAGGATCCTTCGGAACCTCCATGGTGGACAGCAGCTGCCGCGCGCGCTCGGTGTTGCCCGATTCGATGAGCGCGTTGACCAGCGAGGCCTGCACCAGCGGCGTGTAGCGCGGCGAGCTGTTGGCCAGGGCGGTGTCATAGCTGAGCACCGCGCCGGCATAGTCGCCGCGCCGCGTCTGCACGTCGCCCACCACCTTGTAGGCCGGGCCGATGACGAGCTTGGGGTCCTTGGCCGGATGGCGCAGGGCCTCGCGTGCGAACTCCTCGGCCTTTTCCAGCTGGCCCGAGTAGCTGTAGACGATGGCGAGGTCGCGGTTGGCATAGGCCACCAGCGTGGGGTCGTTCGTGGTGTTGGCCAGGTGCAGCGCCTTGCTGGCCGCGCGCACGCCCTGGCGGAAATCGCCGGCCTCGGCCAGCGCGACGGCCTGGCTGCAGTACTGGTAGCCCGAAAGCTTGATCGCATCCTGCGAATAGAGGATGGCGCCGTCCTGCGTGAGGGCGAACACGGTGTCGGCATCGGCCAGGCGCGCCTTTTCCTGGCGGGCCGCGGCAGCTTCTGCGTCAGGTGCCTGGGCCTGTGCCCGCACCTGGGCATAGGCCCTGGGCATGGCCGCCATGCCGAACGCCAGCAGCGCGGCGGCGGCCAGCAGCCATCCGGAGGAGCGCACGGGTGGTTGAAAGCATCGAGGTCGCGCCGCGTCAGCGCGAACCCGGACCCGTGTTGTCTTCGCCATCCACCGTTGCATTCGACCCCCAGCGCGCCGCCTGTCGGGAGCCGGCATGCGCATGGGCATGTCTTTCCCCCAAGAGACGCTGCAGAAGTGCGCGCCTACCTCAGACAACGTGCGGCGCAGTCTAGAAGTGCCTCCTGGGTGTGACCATTCTCAAGACGGTCTAGCCCTTACGGCTTAACTCACCGGAAGGTTGCGCTGCGGACGATGCAACGACGAATCAGCTGCCTGCAATGCGCTCGCGCAGGCGCTCTTCCTGCTCGCGCAGCTCCGGCGTGAACTCGGCACCGAAGTCCTCGGCCGAGAAGATCTGGCGGATCTCGATCTCCGAGTCTTCATGGTGCGGATTGGGGCAGCGCTTGACCCACTCGATGGCTTCCTCGAGCGAGTTCAGCTCCCACAGCCAGAAGCCGGCGATCAGCTCCTTCGATTCGGCAAAGGGACCATCCACCACCGTGCGGTTGGCGCCCGAGAACTTCACGCGCGCGCCCTTCGAGCTGGGGTGCAGGCCTTCGCCGGCCTTCATCACGCCGGCATTCACCAGCTCTTCGTTGTACTTGCCCATGGCGGCCAGCAGCTTCTCGTCGGGCATCTGGCCGGCTTCGCTGGCGGGGGTGGCTTTCACAATGACCATGAATCGCATCGTTTGCTCCTTGGATGATGGATGAATGAATGGAGAAGCCGGCCTGCTTTTTTTCCGGTCTTCGCATGCACGTCGAAGCAGACCGGCGCGAATCGACAAGTTCGCGCGATCTTTTTTGTAACAGCGCTGTTTACCCGAAGTGGTCGAAGGAGGCGAACTGCTGGCGCGCCAGCGGCTGGCCGCTGCCGTCCACCAGGCGCAGGCCGGCCTCGGCCTCGATGCGGCCGATGCGGGTGACCGGCGTGGCGGCGGCGCGGCCGGCGTGCTCCACCTGCTCCCGGGCCGCGACCGGTGCGGTGAAGGCCAGCTCGTAGTCGTCGCCTCCGGCCAGGGTCACGGCGTGGCGCGCTTCACCCGGCAGTTGCAGCGCCTGGCCGTCCGGATGCCAGGCCGCGGCCAGCCGGGATGCCACGGCGTCGGCATCCAGCGTGGCACCCACGCCGCTTTGCTCGAGCACATGCGACAAGTCGCCCGCCAGGCCGTCGCTCAGGTCGATGGCGCTGGTGGCAATGCCGCGCAGCGCCAGGCCCAGCGCCACGCGGGGCGTGGGCATTTCCATGCGGTCGCGCGTCAGCTGCATCAGGCCGGGCGGCAGGGCGAGCTTGCCGCGGAACACTTCCAGCGCCAGGCGCGCATCGCCCACGTTGCCGCTGATCCAGATGTCGTCGCCCACCCGGGCGCCCGATCGCAGCAGCGCCGCGCCCGCGGGCACCTCGCCGAACACGGTGATGCAGATGTTGAGCGGCCCGCGCGTGGTGTCGCCGCCCACCAGTTCGCAGCCATGCGCATCGGCCAGCGCGAACAGGCCCTGGGCAAAGCCCTGCAGCCACGCCTCGTCCACGCCGGGCAGCGACAGCGCGAGCGTGAAGGCCAGGGGCCTGGCGCCGCAGGCCGCGAGGTCGCTCAGGTTGACCGCCAGCGACTTGTGGCCGAGCCGGGCCGGATCCACCGTCGACAGGAAGTGGCGGCCCTCGACCAGCATGTCGGACGACACGGCCAGCTGCATGCCCGGCGCCGGCGCCAGCAGCGCGCAGTCGTCGCCCACGCCCAGCGGCGAGCGCCGTGCGGGGCGGGTGAAGTAGCGCTGGATGAGGTCGAACTCACCCATGGCGGCCATGGCCCTGTTTCGCCATCGTGCGTTTCATCGGCGTCATACGGCCCCTCGGAAACGCAGCGCCGCCTGCCGCACCACCTCGCCCAGCATCCGCTCGCGGCCCTGGCGCTCGCGCAGCCAGCGGGCATCGTTCTGGCTGGCTTCCACGCTCGAGCGCAGCTGGGCCATGCCCTGGGTGGCGTCCAGCGCCTCGCTGTGCCATTCGAGCTGGGTCATGGTCATCAGGATGTGCTCGCGCAAGGACATGTGGTCGCCCGTGGCCGGGTCGACATACACCGCATCCAGCCCGAAGCGGCAGGCCTGGAAGCGGTTGTAGGTGTAGACCAGGTAGTCGTCCTCGCTGGGCATGAAGGGCTGCTCCTGCAGGAACCAGGCGGCCAGCGACTGCACGTAGCCGGCCAGCGCCGCGGCGCGTTCCACCGTGAGCGGCGTGTCGAACACGCGGATCTCGATGGTGCCGTACTCGGGCTTGGGGCGGATGTCCCAGTAGAAGTCCTTCATGCTGCTGACCACGCCGGTGCGCGTCATGCGGGTGAAGTAGGCCTCGAACTCCTTCCACGTCAGCGCGAAGGGTGCGCGGCCCGACAGCGGGAAGGCGAACACCGAATTGAGGCGCGCCGAGTCGAACTGCGTGTCCTGCCCCTGCACATACGGGCTCGATGCCGACAGCGCGATGAAGTGCGGGATGTAGCGCGACATGCGGTGCAGCATGAGCAAGGCCGCATCGGCGTCGGGGCAGCCGATGTGCACATGCTGGCCGAAGATGGTGAACTGTTTGGAGAGATAGCCGTACAGCTCCGACAGCTGCCGAAAGCGCGGCTTGTCGTAGATGCGCTGCTCGTGCCATTGCTGGAAGGCGTGCGTGCCGCCGCCCAGCACCGCGATGTTGAGCTTGTCCGCGTTCTTCACCAGCGCATCGCGGATGGGCGTGAGCTGTGCCAGCACGTCGCGCGCCGAGTGGCACACGCCGGTGGAGATCTCGATCATGCTGGAGGTCATCTCCGGCACCACGCTGCCGGGCAGCGGCGTCTGGGCCATGAGGCGCAGCATGTCCTCGGCATAGGGCGTGAGGTCGTAGTCGTGCGTGTTGACCAGCTGGAGCTCCAGCTCCACGCCGAGCGACAGCGCCTCGGAGCGGGCAAAGGGCTCCAGCCCCACCACGCGTTCGGAATGCGCTGACTTCATCGGATGGTCTCCCCGCTCTTGTTGAAGGCCTGCGCCAGCCAGGGCTGCGAACTCTCGCCCGCGGCATGGATGGCCACCGTGGCCAGCACCGCGCCCAGCACCTCCATCAGCAAAATGGCGGGCAGCGCGATCTGCGTGATCATGTTGCCCAGCAGCGGCGACGCACTCACGAAGTTGGACGCGATGAGCAGCGCCACGCCCGACAGCGGCGACATGGCCACGCCCAGCCACAGCGACTGCTTCCAGCTGGCGCCGCTGCCCGGGTTGGCGATGGCCACGCCGGCGATCTTGGCCAGCAGGCGCACGCCCAGCAGGATGAGCACGGTGCTGGCCACGGGCGCGTTCCAGTCGGCCTGCGCTGCCACCATCGAGACGAGCACGAACATCAGCATGGTCAGCAGCGATGCGGCCGTGCCCAGCTGGCGCGGCCAGGTCCAGGGCTTGGGGTTGAGCTGCTTGAGCAGCACGCCGCCGATGAGCGCCGCCAGCGCCGCCGAGCCGCCCAGGTGCGCCGCCACCGCCGCGCCGGCGGCGATGATGGCCAGCAGGAAGATGGATGTGTTCTCGCTGCTGGGGCTCATCACGCGCAGGGCCGAGCGCAGGGCCAGCGCCATCAGGGCGCCCACCACGAACGACAGGCCCAGCACCACCGCCACCGGATAGAGTTTTTGCAGAAGGCTGGCGGGTGCGCGCTCCATGAGGCCCGCATGCGCATAGCCCAGCGTGAGCGCGTACAGCGTGTTGAGCGTGGCCAGGGCCAGCGCGCGTTCGATCACCGGGCCCGATGCATTGGCGTCGAGGGCGACGCGGCTGAGCACCGCCGGCGAAGCCACCACCGCGATCAGCGCCACCGGGCCCGCCACCACGTCGGCCATGCCCAGCCACTGCATGGTCCAGAACACGGCGAAGTAGGTCAGCGTGGCTTCGAGAATGCTTTGCACCAGCACCATCGGGTTGTGGCGGAACCAGCGCAGCGGCAGGCGCCCGCCCGCCTCGAAGAGCACGATGGCCACGCCCAGCTCCAGAAGGAAGAGGCCAATGCCCTGCAGCGGCCACATCGCGCCCTCGAAGCCGGAAAAGCCCGCGATCGTGCCCACGATGGTGTAGCCCACCAGCTTGGGCATGCCCGTGTAGCGCTGCACCAGGTGCCCGGCCGCCGCGGCCGCGGCCAGCAGCAGGGACCAGACCACGGTGGGGAAACCGGCCGAGGGACGCACCCACTCGGACCAGAACCCCAACAGATCATTGAAGAAAGCTGTCATGCGTATCGTTCTTGCAGCGCGCCGCCTGGGCGCCGCGCCGTAGGGAGGTCCGGCCTCGGGCCGGACTCAATGGAGGACGCGCGAGGCGGGGATGTCGCCCGTGCTCGAGTCGAGCACGAACATCGGAATGGGCACGTCGAAACGCTCGCCGCTTTCCGTCACGAAGAAGTAACTGCCGTGCATCGTCCCGGTGGAGGCCTGCAGCCGACAGCCGCTGGTGTAACGAAAAGATTCGCCCGGCGGGATGAGCGGCTGCTGCCCGATCACGCCCAGCCCTTTGACCTCTTGCCGGTGCCCTGCGGCGTCGTCGATGACCCAGTGCCTTGAAATCAGCTGGGCCGGCACCGTGCCGTTGTTGGTCACGGTGATGGTGTAAGCGAAGGTGTAGACCCGATCCCCAGGCGACGACTGCTCGTGCAGGTAGCGAGGTTCGACCAGGATGCCGATCGTGCTGCTGCTGGTAGTCATCCCCGCATCCTACCGGACACCTCGCGCCGTGGGCCTGCGACAATCCCCAGTCATGACCCGCCCGACCTCCATGCACCCCACGTACCGCATCGCCCCCTCCATTCTCTCGGCCGACTTCGCGCGCCTGGGCGCGGAGGTGTCGGATGTCATCGCCGCCGGCGCCGACTGGATCCATTTCGACGTCATGGACAACCATTACGTGCCCAACCTCACCTTCGGCCCCATGGTGTGCCAGGCGCTCAAGCCGCATGCCAAGACGCCCGAGGGCCAGGCGGTGCCGATCGACGTGCACCTGATGATCCAGCCGGTGGACGCCCTGGCCGCGGCCTTTGCGCAGGCGGGCGCCGACTACATCAGCTTCCACCCGGATGCCTCGCCGCACACGCACCGCAGCATCCAGGCCATTCGCGCCGCAGGCGCCAGGCCGGGCCTGGTGTTCAACCCGGGCCTGGGCCTGGAGGCGCTGGACTGGGCCATCGACGACATCGACCTGATCCTCATCATGAGTGTCAACCCCGGTTTCGGCGGCCAGAGCTTCATCGACTCGGCGCTGCGCAAGATCGAGCAGGCGCGCAAGCGCATCGATCAAAGCGGCCGCGACATCCGCCTGGAAGTGGACGGTGGCATCAAGGCCGACAACATCGCCCGCGTGGCCAGCGCCGGCGCCGACACCTTCGTGGCCGGCAGCGCCATCTTCAATGCGCCGGATTACAAGGCCGTGATCGGCCAGATGCGGGCCAACCTGGCGCGCTGAGCGCGCCGCGCTTTCTTTTTCTTCTTTAGCGCCTGTACTTCTCGCGGTCGAGGCGCTCGATCACCGGGCCGCGGTCGGTGTCGACCAGGCCGCGCTCGATATCCTCGTGCGCGCGCTTGCCGACCTCGGGCGGCTCCCCGCCCTGGCCTTGCTGGCTGTCGGACGACTCGTCTCGTTCGTGCGGCAGGCGCCCCCTGGACTTGCCGTGCTGGACGACCTTGGTCTTGCCGCCGCTGGCGTCCTGCAGGTCGCCGGGCTTCTTGCGTGTTGCTGCGGACATGTTTCTTCCTTGATGCCGGTTGCTGTTGTCCCATGCCGCGGGCGGGGCGAGGGTAGGAGCGGCGTGCGGCCGGCTGTAGGATCGGCCGCCATGTCTTCTCCCGCACACAACGACCCGTCGCGCTGGGCGCACCTGCCCGACATGCTGCGCGTGCATGGATTTGCCGCACTGCAGCCAGGCCCGCGCCTCATGGTGCTGGGCGGCGTGCACGGCAACGAGACCTGCGGCAGCCTGGCCATCGAGCGCGTCGTGGCGCAGTTCGATGCGGGCGAGCTCGCCCTGCTGCGCGGGCAGCTGACGCTGGTGCCGGTGGCCAACCCGCTGGCGCGCCGGCAGCTCACGCGCGAGGGCGAGCGCAACCTCAACCGCAATTTCCGCCCGAGCGCCAAGGGCCAGGCGCCGGCCGACTACGAGGCGCGCATCACCGACCTGCTGTGCCCGCTGCTGGACCGGCACGAGGTGCTGCTGGACCTGCATTCCTTCCAGAGCGCCGGCGAGGCCTTCGCCATGATCGGCCCGCGCGACAACACCGGCACGCTGGAGCCCTTTGCACGCGCCGCCGAAGAAGGCCTGCTGGCCCTGCACCTGCGCACCCCGCGTGTGGTGGAAGGCTGGCTCGACATCTATGCCGCCGGCCTGGCGCAGCGCGCGCGGGCCGGCATCGCGGTGGAAGAAGACGCCATCGACTTCGGCCGCGGCACCAACGAGTACATGCGCACCCGCGGCGGCTACGGCGTGACGCTGGAATGCGGCCAGCACGACGACCCGACCGCGCCGGAGGTGGCCTACCAGGCCATCCTGGCCGCCCTGCGGCTGCTGCAGATGCTGCCGCCCGTTGCGGGCGAGACCCCGCCCGCGCATCCGCAGCTGCTGCGCCTGGCCAGCGTGACCGACCGCCTGCATGCCGACGACCAGTTCGTGCGCGACTGGGCCACCTTCGACGCGGTGGCGCGCGGCGAGCCCATCGGCCAGCGGGCCGACGGCCGCGTGGTGCAGGCACCGGACGACGGCTACATCGTCTTTCCCAACGACGAGGCCCTGCCCGGCACCGAATGGTTCTACTTCGCCCGGGAGAGCGAGCGGCGGCTGGCCTGAACGCGCCCGGCGCGCACGGCGGGCGGCGCGCGCTTCCTACACGCGCTTGCGGCGCCGAGCCCTTAGAGTGCACAGTCTGGAGGTGCATTTCAGATGGCCGTTTCCGCCAAGAAAGCCACTGCGCGCAAGCGCTCGTCCACCGCGCACAAGGGCACCGCGCGCACCAAGGCTGCCGCCGGCAAGCATGCTTCTTCGAGCGCCGCCAAGGGCGCCCCGCGCGTGCTCTGGAAAGGCGCCATCACCTTCGGCCTGGTGCACATCCCCGTCGGCCTGTACACCGCCACCCGGCCGCACGGCATCGACTTCGACTGGCTGGACAAGCGCTCGATGGACCCGGTGGGCTACAAGCGCATCAACAAGCGCACCGGGCGTGAGGTGACCAAGGAGCAGATCGTCAAGGGCGTCGAGTACGAGGACGGCCAGTACGTGGTGCTCAGCGACAAGGAGATCGCCGACGCCTATCCGCGCACCACCCAGACCATCGAGATCGAGAGCTTCGTGCCGGCCGCGAGCATCCCGCTCGTGTTCCTGGACCGGCCCTATTACCTGGCACCCATCAACCGGGGCGGGAAGGTCTATGCGCTGCTGCGCGAAACGCTCAAGCGCAGCGGCCAGGTGGGGATCGCGCGGGTCGTCATCCAGAGCCGCCAGCACCTGTCGATGCTGATGCCCGCCGGGCCCGGCATGGTGCTGCACCTGCTGCGCTGGAGCGAGGACCTGCGCCCTTGGAAGGCCCTGCCGCTGCCGCCCGAGGGCCTCAAGGCGGCCGGCGTGAGCGAGCGCGAGGTGAAGATGGCCGAGGCGCTCATCGAGGACATGCGCGCCGACTTCGACCCCGAGGCGTACCACGACTCCTTCACCGACGAAATCATGAAGCTGGTGCAGCGCAAGGCGGAGGCCGGCAAGACCGAGACGGTGGCGCAGCTGGAACCGCTGGAGGCGCAGGAAGAAGGCGCGGGCGGCGCCTCCAACATCGTCGACCTGACCGAGCTGCTGCAGCGCAGCCTGCGAAGAGGCGGCGGAAAGAAGGCCGAGGCCGAGGCCGATGCAGAAGCGACGGCGCCAGAGTCCAAGCGCACCGGCACGGCCCGCAAGAAGGCGGCCCGCAAGCGCGCCTGATCTTCAACACGCACGGGAGCACCGCAGCGCATGGACAAGACCCGCGACGCACTGGCCCACTATCACCGCAAGCGTGACTTCTCGCGCACGCCCGAGCCGGCCGAAGGCGGGCGGGCCAGCGCTTCGGCCACGCGCCTGTCCTTCGTCATCCAGAAGCACCACGCCACGCGGCTGCACTACGACTTCCGGCTGGAGCTGGACGGCACGCTCAAGAGCTGGGCGGTGCCCAAGGGCCCGAGCCTCGACCCGTCGGTCAAGCGCATGGCGGTGCAGGTGGAAGACCATCCGCTGTCCTACGGCGGCTTCGAGGGCACCATTCCGGCCGGCAACTACGGCGCCGGCCGCGTCATCCTGTGGGACCGCGGCGAATGGGAGCCGGTGGGCGATCCGCACGAGGGCCTGGCCAAGGGCGACCTGAAGTTCAACCTCTATGGCCACAAGCTGCAGGGCCGCTGGGTGCTGGTGCGCATCAAGGGCAAGGGCGACGAGAAGCAGCCGCCCTGGCTGCTGATCAAGGAGCGCGATTCGCATGTGCGGCCCGAGGCCGAATACGACGTGCTCGAGGCCATGCCCGACAGCGTGGCGGGCCTGCCGGAGAAGAAGAGCGGCAGCGCTTCGGCCACAGGCTCGAAGAAGGCGGCGCACAAGCCGGCCCCCAAGGCCAAGCTGCCGCCCAAGGCGGCGCTGCCTGAAAGCTTATCGCCGCAGCTGGCAACGCTGGTCAACGCGCCGCCGCAGCCGGCCAGCGACTGGCTCTATGAACTCAAGTACGACGGCTACCGCCTGCTGGCGCGCATCGAAGGCAAGGACGTGCGCTGCTTCACCCGCAACGGCCACGATTGGAGCGACAAGCTGCCCGAACTGGTCAAGGCCCTGCGTTCGCTGAACCTGCGTTCGGCCTGGATCGACGGTGAGATCGTGGTGGAAGGCGACAACGGTGCGCCGGACTTCCAGGCGCTGCAGAACGCCTTCGAGCGCAGCACCACCTCGAAGATCGCCTACTGGATGTTCGACCTGCCGTTTTTTGACGGCCACGACCTGCGCGAGATTCCCTTCGAGGAGCGCACGGTGCTGCTGCGCGGACTGGTGGACGAGAACTCGCCGCCGCAGCTGCGGGTGAGCGAGACCTTCGATGCATCGCCGCGCGATCTCCTGGCTGCCGCCACCCGCCTGGGCTTCGAGGGCATCGTCGGCAAGAAGCGCGACTCAGCCTATGTGTCGCGCCGCTCGCCGCATTGGGTCAAGCTCAAGAGCGGCTTGCGGCAGGAGTTCGTGATCGGCGGCTACACCGCACCCGGCGGCTCGCGCACCGGCTTCGGCTCTCTCTTGCTCGGCGTGCACGACGAGGCGGGCAAGCTGCAGTACTGCGGCAACGTGGGCACGGGCTTCGACGAAGCGCTGCTGGCCGACCTGAAGGAGCGGATGGATGCCGTGGCCGCCAAGGCATCGCCCTTTGCCGGCCCGGTGCCTTCCAGCGTGAAGGTGGCGCAGTGGCTCAAGCCCACCCTCGTGGCCGAGGTGTCCTTCGGCGAATGGACGCGCGACGGGCGCATACGCCACTCGGTGTTCCAGGGCCTGCGCATCGACAAGCCGGCGCGGCAGATCGGGCGCGAGGAGGCGAAGCAGGCGCCGGGCACCAAGGCGGCTTCGGGCAGGAAGAACAACGCCACTTCGACGACAAAGACGGGCTCGGCCGAGCAGGAAGCGCCGGCCACGCCGCGCGTGCGGGTCACGCATGCCGAGCGCGTCATCGACAAGGCGAGCGGCACCACCAAGGGCGAGCTGGTGGCCTATTACCAGCGCATTGCGCCGCTCATGCTGCCGCACCTGAAGGGCCGGCCCGTGTCGCTGGTGCGCGCGCCGGAGGGCGTGGGCGGCGAACTGTTCTTCCAGAAGCACGCGCAAAAGCGGGAGATCGCCGGGATGACGCTGCTGCCGCCCGAACTGGACCGCGACCACGAGCCCCTGCTGCAGGTCGACACCGCCACCGCGCTGGCGTCGGCGGCGCAGATGAACACGGTGGAATTCCACACCTGGAATGCGACCTCGAACGCCATTGCCAAGCCCGACCGCATCTGCTTCGACCTGGACCCGGGCGAGGGCGTGGGCTGGCCGCGCGTGCAGGAGGCGGCCCTGCTGATGCGCGCCCTGCTCGACGAACTGGGCCTGCCGGCCTTCCTGAAAACCAGCGGCGGCAAGGGACTGCATGTGATCGTGCCGATCAAGCGGCACTACGGCTGGGACGAGGTGAAGGATTTCTCGCGCGCGGTGGTGGAGCACCTGGCCCAGACCATTCCAGCGCGCTTCGTGGCCAAGAGCGGTCCGAAGAACCGCGTGGGCAGGATCTTCGTCGACTACCTGCGCAACGGCTTCGGGGCGACGACGGCGTCCGCATGGTCCGCGCGCGCGCGCCCGGGCATGGGCGTGTCGGTGCCGGTGGAATGGGACGAGTTGCCCAAGCTTCAAAGCGGCGCACACTGGACGCTCGCCAACGTGGAAGAGCGCATACCGGTGGGCAACGGGCCGTGGGTCGAGATGGAGCGCGCGCGCGTGGCGCTGGGCGCGGCGATGCGCAGGCTGGGCGGGTAGCTCCGTTTCGATGGCCGGGGCGCGGCAGGCCGGCCCCGGTACCATCGACACCCGATGCCCGAAACAGCTCCGCTCATGTCATCTGCCACGCCAGGGCCCGAAGAAGCCCAGGCCCCCATTGCACGCCCCACGGCCAGGTTCATGCTCTCGCACCCCGCGCACTTCATCGCGCTGGGCTTCGGCTCGGGCCTGTCGCGGCTGGCGCCCGGCACCGTGGGCACGCTCTGGGCCTGGGTCGCCTTCCTGGTCATGCAGCGCTGGCTTTCCGCCGCCACCATCGGCTGGGTCATCCTGGCTTCCGTGCCCATCGGCTGGTGGGCCAGCACCGTCACCGCGCGCAATATGCGCGTGGCCGACCCCGGCAGCATCGTGTGGGACGAAGTCGTCGCCTTCTGGATCGTGCTGTGGCTCGTCACGCCCGCCGGGCTGCTGGCCCAGCTGATCGCCTTCGGCCTGTTCCGCTACTTCGACGCGGCCAAGCCCGGCCCCGTGGGCTGGGCCGATGCCCTGTTCAAGCAGAAGGGCGCCGCGCCCGGCCAATTGCGCTGGAGTGCCGCGGGCTTCGGCATCCTCTTCGACGACCTGGTGGCGGCCTTCTGCACGCTGCTGGTCATTGCGCTGTGGCGCTTCGTCTTCGGATGATGGAATCCGCCCGATGAAAGGCATCGACGCGATGGACACCCCCGCACTCGTGGCCCTGCTGGCCGAACTGCTGCGCAGCCAGCAATGGATGATGGCCACCGCCGAAAGCTGCACCGGCGGCCTGATCGCCGGCGCCTGCACCGACCTGGCCGGCTCCAGCGACTGGTTCGAGCGCGGCTTCGTCACCTATTCCAATGAGGCCAAGACCGACCTGCTGGGCGTGGATGCGGCGCTCATCGCCGCCCACGGCGCCGTGAGCGAGCCGGTGGCCCGCGCCATGGCCGCGGGCGCCGTGGCCCGCTCGCGTGCGCAGGTGGCGGTGGCGGTGACCGGC
>NZ_BCUU01000040.1 GCF_001591385.1 Variovorax soli NBRC 106424 | reverse complement strand
GGATCCACCAGTGAAGCGGCCGGCACCGCAGGTGCTGGCACCGGCCGAGCGCCGCCGCGCGCCCGACTCGGTGGCCATCGCGCTCGAAGTGGCGGCCGCCGCAGTGGCCGCGGCCGGCCGGCAGGCGGTCGACCTGCCCTGCATCTTTGCCTCGGCGCATGGCGACCTGGCCATCAACGACTACATGTGCGCCACGCTGGCCAGCGAGCCCACGCTGCTGTCGCCCACCAAGTTCCACAACTCGGTGCACAACGCGGCGGTGGGCTACTGGACCATCGGCACCGGCTGCATGGCGTCGAGCAACTCGGTGTCCTCCTTCGAGGCGACCTTTGCCGCCGGTCTGCTGGAGGCCGCCGCACAGTGCGCCTGCGACCAGCAGGCCGTGCTGCTCACCGGCTTCGACGTGCAGGCCGTCGGGCCGCTGGCCTCGGCCGTGCACAGCGAGGGCATGCTGGCCGCCGCCATGGTGATCGCGCCGCAGCGCAGCGAACGCTCGGTGGCCGCCTTCGACTGGTCGCTGGCCACGGGGCCGTCGCAGCCGCTCGCACTGCAGTCGGACGCCGCCCGCGCGCTGCAGGGCAACAGCCTGGCCGACGCGCTGCCGATCTACGAGGCGCTGGCCCGCGGCGGCGAGGCGCAGCTGGCGCTGCCGCTGTCCGCGCGCCTGGCCTTGCATTTGTCGATCCGGCCGCTCGCCTGACTCGGTTCCTGGGGCTCGCTGCGAAGCTTCCTTTACCCAACTTTACAAAGCCTTCAACCCTGCTTGCCGGGGAAGCGCGAGCATGCAGAAGATGAGTACCCCCCAGCTGCTGATGATCGAAGACGACCTGCGCCTGGCGCAGATGGTCAGCGAATACCTCACCCAGTCCGGCATGGCCGTGACGCACGCGGGCGACGGAGCGAGCGGCATGGCCGCCCTGCAGGACAAGACGCCCGACCTGGTCATCCTCGACCTGATGCTGCCCGACACCGACGGCCTGGACGTGTGCCGCCGCATCCGCGCCCTGCCCGGCCCGCAGGCCAAGGTGCCGGTGCTGATGCTCACCGCCAAGGGCGACCCGATGGACCGCATCATCGGCCTGGAGATCGGCGCCGACGACTACCTGCCCAAACCTTTCGAGCCGCGCGAACTGCTGGCACGCATCCGCGCGGTGCTGCGCCGCCGCGGCGACGGCACGCCGGTGAGCGCGGCCCCCACCAGCGAAGTCATGCGCTTCGGCACGCTGGAGATCGACCGCAACGCGCGCAGCGTCACGGTGGCCGGCAACGAGGCCGAGCTCACCTCCTACCAGTTCGACCTGCTGGTGGCGATGGCCGAGCGCGCCGGCCGCGTGCTCACGCGCGACCAGATCATGGAGGCGGTGCGCGGGCGCGAGCTCGAGGCCTTCGACCGCTCCATCGACGTGCACATGGGCCGCATCCGCGCCGCCATCGAAGCCGACGTGAAGAACCCCAAGCGCATCCTCACCGTGCGCGGCGTGGGCTATGTCTTCGCCAAGCAGCAAGACTGAAGAAGTCCCCGAACGCAGGAAAGCGCAGCCGATGGCCAAGCTCTTCAATCCCTATTCGCGCCACCTGTACGTGCGCATCTGGCTGGCGGTGGTCGGCGGCGTGATCGTGCTGACTTTTGCCGCCAGCTGGGTGATGCGCCTGGCCATCGAGAACGAGCGCGAACGCGTCTCGCAGATTCCGCGCGTGGTCACCGTGACCGACGAAGAGGACCGCAAGATCGGCGGCGGCTCGGCCATGCGCGTGCCGGGCAACAAGATCGTGTTCGACGTGTCGCTGGACGACGGACGCAAGTTCACCCTGGAAATGGCGCGCCGCCAGGACACGCCCGGCCCCGACGGCAGGCGCCCGCCGCCGCCGTGGTGGCGCACGCCCTACGGCCCCGGCTGGCTGATCGCGCTGGTCGGCATGGCCGTGGCCCTGGGCGTGTATCCCATCGTGCGGCGCCTGACCAAGCGGCTGGAGGTGCTTCAGCGCAGCGTGCAGCGCTGGGGCGAGGGCGACCTTTCTGCCCGCGCCGCGCAGGACGGCGACGACGAGGTGGCCGACCTGGCCGCCCGCTTCAACGAATCCGCCGCGCGCATCGAGACGCTGGTGCGCTCGCACAAGTCGCTGCTGGCCAATGCCAGCCACGAGCTGCGCTCGCCGCTCACGCGCATCCGCATGGCGCTGGAGCTGATGGGCGAGCACCCGAGCGCCGTCACGCGCGCCGAGATCTCGCGCAACATCGCCGAGCTGGACCAGCTCATCGACGAGATCCTGCTGGCCAGCCGCCTCGATGCGCGCGAAGCCGACATGGGCACGGTGGAAAGCGTCGAGCTGGTGGGCCTGGCGGCCGAGGAATGCGCACGCACCGAGGCCGAGCTGGACGTGCCCGAGGGCACCGACACCGATGCGCTGACGGTGCGCGGCGTGCCGCGCCTCTTGCGCCGCGCCATCCGCAACCTGCTGGAGAACGCGCGCCGCTACGGCGGCGCCAGCGAAGTCAGCCTGCAGCTGCAGGCCGACGGGCGGCAGGCCAAGGTGGTGGTCAGCGACCGCGGGCCCGGCGTGCCGCCGGCGCTGCGCGAGCGCATCTTCGAGCCCTTCTACCGGCTGCCCGGCGCCAGCGAGCGCGAAGGCGGCGTCGGCCTGGGCCTGGCGCTGGTGAAGTCCATTGCCGAGCGCCATGGCGGCAGCGTGCGCTGCGAGGCGCGGGCCGGCGGCGGGGCGAGCTTCGTCATCACGCTGCCGCGCTGACGGCGGCCAGCGCGCCGTTCAGCCAGCGGTGGGGCGGCATCCCTAGAATCCCGCCCCATGTTCCGTACTCGTCTCGCGTGCCACGCGGCCGCCTTCTGGGGCTTCGTGGTCTACATGCCGGTGGGCGTCAACTACGCCGCCTTCCTGTTCCTCATGATCGCCATGTCCGTGGGCGGCAACTGGCGCGAGCGCGCGCAGCGGGTGCGAAGCAATCCGCTGTTCTGGCCCATCGTGGCCTATCTGGCCTGGACCCTCATCGTGCTGGCCATCCGGCCGCACTACGGCAAGGAAACCGGTACGGAGTTCTTTCACGCAGTGCGCATCGCCGTGACCGTGCTGCTGGCCCTGGCCCTCTCGCGCGAAGAGTGCATCTGGGCGTTGCGGGCTTTCCTGCTGGTGTCGGTGATCAGCCTGGGGCTGATCCTGCTGCACCACCTGGGGCTGCTGCCCGATGCACAGATCTGGCGGGCGGTCGTTTCCATTCAAGGCAACAAGTCGATCAATGACGCATTGCTTTTCGCCACCATCGGCGCGGCGGCCGCCGTGCTCGGCATGGCGCACCTGGGCGATGCGCGGCGGTGGCACTGGGCCGGACCGGCCTTTGCCGTCACGGCGCTCATGGTGGCGGTGGTGAGCCTGGCCCTGCCGTCGAGGACTTCGTTGCTGGCGATGCTGGCCTGCATCTTTGCCGCATGCTTCCATCAATACCGCAGCCACCGGCTCGGGCTGGCCGCCTCCCTGGCGGTGGCGGTGCTGATCGCGGGCGTGGGCGTGTGGCAGTTGCCGCAATCGATCAAGGCGAGGTTCGCGGCCGGCATCCATGAAGTGGAGCAGGCCAGCGCCGGCCTGGAATCGGAGGACAGCTGGGTCACGCGCTACTACATGTACAAGCTGACCGGCGAGATGATGCTGGACGCGCCGGTGGCCGGCCTGGGCATTGGCGCCTGGACCCCGGAGTGGAAGAAGCGGGCGCCGCCGGTCATCCAATACAAGAACATGCCCCACAACGACTACCTGTGGATCGGTTCGCAGGCCGGCATTCCCGGCTTCGTGGCGCTGCTGGCCATCGTGCTGGCCGGCATCTGGGCGTCATGGAAGCGCCCGGACATGACCGGACGGATCGGCTTCGTGGCCATGCTGACCCTGCTCATGGGCAGCAGCTTCAATTCAGGCATGCGGGACGCGCAGATCGGCCTGAGCCTGCTGCTGATCGCCCTGCTCTGCCTGCGGCTGGTGCAGGAGCGCGGCAGCCCCTGGCAAGCCGTGCTCCCACCGCGCCTGTCGGGCCTGCTGCGAAGGGACGACCCGAAAGCCGGCGGCACGCTGCTCTGAATGGGCGCGCCCCGCAGCTATAAACGCGCCATGCAGCAGCACATCGTCTACGTCGTTCACGGCCCCCTCAAGTACTACGACCAGGCGCGCCTGTCCATCCTGACGGCGCTGAACCTCATGCTCGAGGCGCAGCGGTACGATCTGCGCATCTGCGTCTATGCCGAACAGCCCGAGCGCTTGCCGGTGCATCCGCTGATCCAGGTCCATGCCCTGGATTCCGCCCAACTCGCGGCCTGGCGCGGCCCGCTGGACTATGTGCACCGGATCAAGCTGGAAGTGCTGCGCCTGGCGGCCCGGCAGCTGGACGCGCCCTTTCTCTATGTCGACAGCGACACGCGCTGGAGAGCCCTGCCCGATGCGGCCTTCGCCGCCCTGGCTGCACCGGCGGGCGATGCCATGGTCATGCACGTGGATGAAGGACCGCTGTCCGCCAGCTTCTTCCCCAGCTACCTCAAATTTCTGCAGCGCCATCAAGGCCAGTTGCTGGAGACCTGGCGCGTCCCGCCCGGCCCCTGGCACATGTGGAACGCCGGGGCCATCGGCCTGGCGCCGCAGCACGCCGCCGCTTTTCTGGACGACGCCTTGCGCCTGTGCGACTGGTTGCTGCCGCGCCTGCGCCCACGCAACTACATCGAGCAGATCGTGCTCTCGCTGCTGGGCGCACAGCGCTTGCGGATGCATGCGCTGGGCGATGCCCTGCATCACTACTGGCCGCACAGCCTGCAGGCGCCGCACTACTTGCGCGAGGTCTTTGCCGCACTGCCTGCCGGCCTGAGCGTGCCGCAGGAGGCCGAGCACCTGGGCCGCCTGCACTGGGACGAGCAGCGGTTGAACGCGCTGCGGCAAGACCCCGCGCTGCGCCGCCAGCAACTGCTGAACAAATACCGGGCGTCCTGGTACAAGCGGCGCATCGACCTGCGGGCGCTGCTGCTGCGCTGGCGCAGCTAGGGCGGCCCGAAGCCCGGGCTATCGCCCCGCTTCCTCCGTCCGCAGCCGCACGCCTCGCAGCGAAGCAAACAGCAGCGCCGTCATGAACACGTAGAACATGGTGCCGCTGTTGTGCCAGAGGAAGGCCTGCGTCAGGCCGCAGCCCGCGTAGACCACGGGCAGCAGCAGCCCCGCCACGCGCAGGCCCAGTTGCTCGGGGCCGGCCTGGTCGCGGTTGCGCGGCCAGAACACGCCGGCCGTAACCCCATACATCGCAACAAGGGCCACCACGCCCAGCAAGCCGCGCTTGGCGAAGACGTCCAGGAATTCGTTGTGCACGTGAGTGAATGGCTCGATGAAGGCGGGTGCCTCCCCGGCATTCACCATGCGCGCCTTTTCCGCGGCGTAGCCCGCTTGCGACCAGCCCAGCAGGGGGCGTTCGCGGCCCATGGCCCAGGCCGCCTTCCAGTGCGCCAGGCGCTGGCCGACAGAGCTCTCGGCCACGCCCTTGTCTTCATACAGCTTGATCTCCTGCGTGGCTTCGTCGACGCGCTTTTCCAGCCGCGACGCACCCAGCGCGCCCACGATGACAGCGCCGGCCAGCAGCGCCGCCATGGCCAGCCCGAACCGGCGCCGGTCCAGCCAGCGCCAGCCGATGTAGAGCAGCACGGGCAGCGCCAGCGCCAGCGCCAGCCAGCCGCCGCGCGTTTGCGACAGCAGCGAAGCCAATGTGCCCATGGGCACACCCAACGCCAGCAGCAGGCCCGCGAGCCGTGTGCGGTGGCTGGGCCACCACATCACCAGCCCCACGCCGCTCATCGCCGCCAGCAGCAGGCCCAGGTTGCCGAACTGGATGGCGTTGATCTGGCCGTCGGCGCGTTCCATGTGCAGCACGAAGCAGTCATAGAGCGCGCGCAGGCCCGCCACGATGGCCCCGGCGCCGATGCCCGCCCACAGCCAGACCTGTCGCGGCGGAAAACGCATCAGGAACCACAGGCCAGGCAGGATCAGCACGAACTTGACGGGCCGATCCAGCGCCCCCCAGCCACGCCCGGTGCGCAATTCGTCCAGCAGCCAGGTCAGGCTCAAGAACAGGAAGGCCGCCACCAGCGGCCAGGCGTCACGCGCCTTCAGGCCCATCCAGTGCCGGCAGGCCAGCAGCGCCGCCAGCAACAGCAGGGCGCCGCCCGCCCCATAGCCAGCACTGGAAAGACCGACACTCATCGCGGGAAAGGCGAAGGCGCAGAAGTTGGCCACGCGCTGCCAGGACAGTTGGGAATCAGGGGTCACGAGGTCTTGCAAGATCAGCGTCCGACATGAGGCGCGTGCGCCTGGTCGTCATAGCGCGTCGCGACATAGCGCAGGAATATCTCCTGCGCGATGAAGTAACAAAACAGAAAGCCGGGTCCGCCATCCAGAAAGGCGCCCTTGACCACATACAGGCGAAGGAACAGCACGCTGGACATCAGCAATCCGACCATGATGCCGCCCGCCTTGCCGGCGGCGCGGCGCTTCTCGGCACCCAGCGCGACGTACTGGGCCAGCTTTTTCAGGCTGCCGTAGATCGTTTCGCGCGAATGGTGCAGCAACGGACCGCGCAGGTCGGCCCGCGGCAGGTCAGGCTGGGTGAACGTTGGCGTTTCATGCACCAGCCCCGTGAACCCCTGCAGCTGATCGCGCCGGAACAGCCGCTGCACCGGCGCCTGTCCCCGAAAGTGACGCAGCTCGCGGCCAAAGGCGACCACGCGCCAGCGCACCGTCCAGGAGCCCGGCAGGCCGGAGCGCACCACCGCCTGCACCTCGTCGCGCAGCTCGGGGCTGATCACTTCGTCGGCATCGACGAAGAACAGGTAGTCGCCTGTGGCGTGCTGCAGCAGGCGGTTTCGCTGCACGGCGAAGCCCTTCCAGTCTGCATGCAGATGGACCGTGGCGCCGTGGGCGCGGGCGATTTCCACCGTGCGGTCGGTGCTCCCGCTGTCCACTACGATGAGTTCATCGGCAAAGGCGGCGCTTTGCAGGCAGGCGGCAATGCGCGACTCCTCGTTGAGCGTGAGCACGCCAATCGTCAGGCGCCGTGTCATGCCAGTAGATCCTTGTGCCGCCACAGGGCGAAGAGGCCCCGCACCCGTCCCCAGGCGCGCGCCACCAGGCGCGGCGACACCAGCACGATGCGCAGGCCCAGGTGCGCCACCTCGACAGCCAACGTGCGCCGCAACAGGCTCTCTCCCTGCGCGCGGCCGAAATGCTTGGCCGTGAAGCGGATCTTGGATTGCGCGTGATGCCAGCCGCGCCAATATTCCGCCTTCCAGGGCCGGCCTCCCCGCACCGAGCTGCGCGACAGGTGGATCACATGCACCGATGGCAGCACGACGATGGGCAACTTGGCGTTGAAGGCGCGCAGGCACAGGTCTTCGTCTTCGTAGTAGAGGAAGAAGCGCGGGTCGAAGAAGCCCACCGGGGCCATGCGTTCGCGGTGCATCAGCAGCGCCGCCGCGCACGCGTAGCCCACGCACAACGGCCCCTGCGCACCCATCGAGTTCGGCTCACCCCAATGGCGGGGCATTCCGTAATTGATTTGCGGCCGCCCGTCGGGCTCCAGCAGTTGCGGCACCCACATGGCGGCGTATGGATCGGCCTGGGCCAGCCGCACCAGCTCGGCGATGCCAGCGGCATCGAACACGCAATCCGGGTTTTGCAACAGCACATAGGGGGTGTCCGCCTGCGCGATCCCCACATTGTTGGCCGCGCCGTAGCCCTGGTTGGCGGGCAATTCGATCACTCGCGCCTGGGGCAGCAGTTCACGGGCCAGCGCCGCGCAACCGTCGGCGCTGGCGTTGTCCACAATGATGACGTGAGGGCAATCGGCCAACCCCTGGGCCAGCACGGGCAGGCAATGCGCGCTGTTGAAAGTCACGACGATGACCGTGACCTGCGCCAGCGCCGGCGCGTTGTCGTGGACGATCAGTGGGTCAATGATGGGCGCCAAAATGCTCGCCCACCTTGAGCCGGTAGACGGTGCCGCAATAAGGGCACTTGGCTTCTCCAAGCTTGGCCACGTCCAGGTAGACCTTGGGGTGGCTGTTCCACAGCTTCATGTCGGCCTTGGGGCTGGGGCAGAACACCCCACCCTGTGGGTTGAGGTCCTTGGCCAGGAGTTCGACAACGGCTTTTGCGTTCATGTTCTTGTTCAGACCTTCGTCAGCCAGTGGGCGTACTTGGGGTTGCGGCCGTTCACGATGTCGAAGAACGCGCTCTGGATCTTCTCGGTGATGGGGCCGCGCGAGCCGCTGCCGATCTCGACGCGGTCGAGTTCGCGGATGGGCGTCACTTCTGCCGCGGTGCCGGTGAAGAAGGCTTCGTCGGCGATGTAGACCTCGTCGCGGGTGATGCGCTTTTGCACCAGCTCCAGGCCCAGGTCCTTGCAGATGTGCAGCACCGTGTTGCGGGTGATGCCGTTGAGCGCGCCGGCCGACAGGTCGGGGGTGTAGACCACGCCGCCCTTGATCACGAAGATGTTCTCGCCCGCGCCTTCGGAGACGAAGCCGGCGGAGTCGAGCAGCAGGGCCTCGTCGTAGCCGTCTTCGGTGGCTTCCATGTTGGCCAGGATGGAGTTGCTGTAGTTGCTCACCGCCTTGGCCTGCGTCATGGTGATGTTGACGTGGTGGCGGGTGTAGCTGGAGGTCTTCACGCGGATGCCGCGCTTCATGCCCTCTTCGCCCAGGTAGGCGCCCCAGGCCCAGGCGGCGACCATAGCGTGGATGGTGTTTCCCTTGGGGGAGACACCCAGCTTCTCGGAGCCGATCCACACCAGCGGGCGCAGGTAGCAGCTTTCGAGCTTGTTGGCGCGCACCACCTGCTTTTGCGCCTCGTTGAGCTGCTCCTTGCTGAAGGGGATCTTCATGCGCAGGATCTTGGCGCTGTTGAACAGGCGGTCGGTGTGCTCTTCCAGGCGGAAGATGGCGGTGCCATTGACCGTGTTGTAGGCACGGACGCCTTCGAAGGCGCCGCAGCCGTAGTGCAGCGTATGGCTCAGCACGTGGATTCTGGCGTCGCGCCATTCCACGAGTTCACCGTCCATCCAGATCTTGCCGTCGCGGTCGGCCATCGAGGGAAGCGCGCTCATGTCTTGTCCTTGGGGTGGGAGGGGGTCGAGAAGGCGGAGATTTTACCGGGCGGGCGCCGGCTGCGCCCGGGCCCCCAGCGCAGTGACAATGGACCCTTTTTTGGCCGGGCCGCCGTTGCCGCCCCGCCGGTTCCGTCCGCCAGGACCCGTCATCTAGTCAGTCAGCAAGAAAAGGGAATCCGTGTCCTTGTTCAAGAATCTCATCGTCTATCGCATCGAACCCGCCTGGTCGCAGGACTTCGTGGCCGCGGAAGAAGCGCTGCAGCCGCTGCGCTTCGCGCCCTGCGGCGCCAGCCAGGAAAAATCGGTCGGCTGGGTGCCGCCGCGCGGGGAAGAGCACGGGCCGCTCATCGAATCGGTGGACGGCCAGTGGGTGCTCGAATTCATGATCGAGGCCAAGACCCTGCCGGGCTCGGTGGTGCGCCGCAAGCTCGACGAGCGCGTGGCCCAGATCGAGGCCACCACCGGCCGCAAGCCCGGCAAGAAGGAACAGAAGGAGCTCAAGGAAGACATCACCCGCGAGCTGCTGCCCATGGCCTTCAGCCGCCATGCGCGCGTGACGGTCTGGATCGACCGCGAGAACCGGCGCCTGGCGGTCAATGCCTCCAACGCCGCGCGTGCCGACGAGGTGGTGAGCAGCCTGGTGCAGGCGCTCTCGGGCTTCGGCGTGTCGCTGATCCACACCCGGGTGGAGCCGGCCGCCGCGATGTCGGGCTGGCTGCACAGCCAGGAGCCGCCGGCCGAATTCACCATCGACCGCGAGTGCGAACTCAAGGCCACCGACGAGTCGAAGGCGGTGGTGCGCTATGCCAAGCACGCGCTGGACATCGACGAGGTGCGCCAGCACATCGAGAACGGCAAGCGCCCCACCCGCCTGGCCATGACCTGGGACGACCGCGTCTCCTTCGAGCTGACCGAGGGCATGCAGCTGCGCAAGCTGGTGTTCCTCGAAGGCACCGACAAGGCGGCCCCGGGCGCGGACAAGAAGGAGGACGACTTCGACGCCGACGTCGCCATTGCCACCGGCGAGCTGGGGCAGCTGCTGCCTGCGCTGCTGGAGGCGCTGGGCGGCGAGCAGGAGATCGGCGCGCCGGCATTGGCCGATGCAGGCGCTGCGGCCGCAGCAGCCGCGCCGGCATCGAGCGCGCCGCAATCGGTCGAGGAAGAAGAAGCGCCCTTCTGAGGGCGCAACAAGGGCGGTTGAGGCCCGGCGCGGCGCATGGCGGCCGCCTGGGCCGCCATGCCCTGCCTGGCGCTACGACACTTCGGTGTCGGTCGTGTCGTTCGCCTCCGGCCGCGTCAGGCTCCAGCTGCGCAGCTTGCCGCCGTGGAACTCGGCATCGACATAGGAGCCGCCGGCATCGCTCCAGCGGAAGATCTCGGGCTGCTCGTCCTTGGGCGAACGCAGCTCGCCCAGCGAGCGCGTCATCGCCATCACGTGCAGCAGGTTCACGCCCTTGCGCAGCTTGGCATTGAGCATGACGGCGCTCGCCACGCTGCCGATGGGACGGTCGGCCGCACGCCGCAGCACATGCATGGTGCGGTTGAAGTGCAGCAGCAGGTACAGGACGATGGCGCCGGTGATGAAAGCCACGCCGGGCCAGCCGTAGGCCCGGTAGGCGCCTGCGATCAGCAGCACGCTGATCACCGGCACGAGGATTCTTCGGAAGTTCATGGTGTCCGGATTGTCGCCGGACGGCGGGGGCAGGCGATCAGTCGGTGACCGCAGCCGCGGCTTCCGGGTACAGGCTGGGAAAGAGGATGCTCAAGGACTGCAGCGGGAAGGCGAGGCTGAGCGCCTCCCGATGGCCCTGGCTGCGCAGCAGCCCGTCTGCCAGGAACCTGGAAATCACCTTGCGGGCGGTGCGCTCCTCGAGTCCGGTCATTCGGGAAAACTCACCGCGAGACAGCGTGCCGGCGGCGGCCAGCATCTGGACCGGCAGCACCGCCTCCTCGCGATATTCGGGCACGCCAAGCTGGGAGCGCTGCACGAGGATGTAGGTCTTCAGGCGCTCCTTGAGCTGATGAAGGTCCAGCATGCGGGACATGAAACCCACCTGGTCTGAACAGATGCCCAGGAAGTACTCGCACCACTGCCAGAGCGCCTTCTCGCTCAGATTGCCGCGGCCATCCAGATCGCCCTGGCGCATGCTGTCGGCCTCGTCGAGCATCAGGTAGTAGCGTTGTCGATCGCGCGCCAGGCCGCGATTCACGGACCACAGGCCACCGGCCAGCAGGTACATCGCGCAATGCGTCTGCAGCCGCACTGCCCGTCCATTTCCGTCTTCGAACGGGTGCGTCCACATCATCCGGTGATGGGCGGATGCGATGGTGTACAGAACCGCGTCGACGCCCTTGAGTCGCCCGTAGACATCGTCCATGCGGGCCAGGAAGGCTGGAAGCGATTTCCACGTGGGCGGCTGGTGGCGGCCGACCGCCACATCGACCCGGCGCAACTCGCCGGGCACGACGACACGCCCGTGCTCCGACACGCGATCCTCTTCGGGCAGCCGTCCGTAGAGGCTTCGATGCGCTTCCTGCAGGAACGAGCTGCCAAGTGCGCTGGCCTCGGTCGTGATGCGCCTCTCCAGCTCGATTTCCGCATCGATATGCGCGAGGGCCAAGCGCTGGCGCCTGGCGACGTCCGGCTTGGTTGAAAAATCCTTGCGCAGGGCCCGTTCAATGTTGGCCGGATGCGTTCCCTGGCCTTCGATCAGGTTCGAGTAGTACGAATTCATCGAGCGCACCACGTCGCGCAGCGCCTGCCGCACCGGCTCGGCGGTGGCGTTCTTCAATGCAGCGGAGCTCTCGAAGATCGCCCGCGTCATGTCGCGCAATTCGTCCAGCCGCTGGGCAGGCAGGAGCGGCTCGAATTGATGCGGGGCGTCGAAGACGGTGACCCGGGCGGGGGCAATCGATGCCATGAATATTTCCGGTTTCGTTTCCGGAATATTCTACGAGTTATCTGTTATTAATCAATTACTTAAATAGAGCCTTCGATCATCTTGTTTCCGGTTTTTCCACCGGACTCGCGAGCGACCGCGACGCTGTTGGCGGCACCTTGGCCGTCGCCTCACCACCCGCCGCATCCTCCCGGCTCACCCACTCGCGCAGCTTCCTGTGCAGGTGCCGCTCGCGCACGTCTTCGGCGTGCCAATCCTCCCGCACGGCCATGACCAGCGAGATGGCCATCAGCAGCAGCACCACCGAGAACGGCAGCGCGAAGACGATGGTGGCGGCCTGCACCGCCTTGATGCCGCCCACCAGCAGCAGGCTCAGCGCGATGCCGGCCACCAGCACGCCCCAGATGATCTTCACCTTGGCCGGTGGATTCGGGTCGCCCTGGGTGCTCATGGTGCCCAGCACCAGCGTCGCCGAATCGCCCGAGGTGACGAAGAAGATGAACACCAGCAAGGTGGCGACGAAGGAGAGCAGCCCGCTGGCCGGCATGGCGTTGAACATGACGAACATGGCGGTGGCCACGTCGTCCTTCACCGCGGCCGCCAGCGGCACCTGGCGGAAGATCTCGAGGTTGAGCGCGGCGCCGCCGAAGATGGCGAACCACACGAAGCCCACCAGCGTGGGCGCCAGCACCACGCCCATGATGAATTCGCGGATGGTGCGGCCCTTGGACACGCGCGCGATGAACAGGCCCACGAAGGGCGACCACGCCAGCCACCAGGCCCAGTAGAAGATGGTCCAGTCGCCCACCCAGGTGCTGTCGCGGAAGGGCGTCATGCGCAGGCTCATGCGCACGAACTCCGAAAGGTAGGAGCCCAGCGTGGTGGTGAAGGTGTCGATGATGGCCACCGTGGGGCCCACCACCAGCACGAACAGCGCCAGCAGCGCCGCCAGCATCAGGTTGCCGATGGACAGCCACTTCACGCCCCGCTCCACCCCCGTCACCGCGGAGGTCAGGAACAGGAGGGTGGTGACCACGATGATGATCGCCTGGTTGACCGCGGACACCTGAATGCCGAAGGCGGCATGCAGCCCGCCGTTGATCTGCGTGGCGCCCACGCCCAGCGAGGCGGCCACGCCGAACGCCGTGGCCACGATGGCCAGCACGTTGAAGGCCGGCGACAGAAGGCGCACCACCTTCCACGGCAGCGCTTCGGTCACCGAGCTCACCAGCGGCTGGGCCTTGCGGCGAAAGGTGAAGAAGGCAATGGCCAGGCCGACCACGCCGTAGATGGCCCACGGGTGCAGGCCCCAGTGAAAGAAGGCGTAGCGCATGGCCACATGCGCCGCCTCGGGCGTGTTGGGCGTGACGCCGTCCGGCGGCGAGCCGTAGTGCGACACGGGCTCCGCCACCCCGAAGAAGACCAGGCCGATGCCCATGCCGGCGGCAAAGAGCATGGCGAACCATGCATGCAGCGAGAACTCCGGCTCGTCGTCGGTGTCGCCCAGCTTCAGGTCGCCGAAGCGGCTGAAGGCCAGGAAGAACGCCAGCACCACCAGCCCAAGAACCAGCCACAGGTAGAGCCAGCCAAAGTTGTGCGTGATGCTGGCCAGCGCCGTGTTGAAGAAGCTGCCGAGCGTGGCCGGCGACAGCAGGCCCCAGATCACGATGAGCGCGATGGCGCCTGCGGAAACGATCAGCTGCATGAAACCTCTCCTTGAAATTCTTGTCGGGCGGTGCGATTGTGCCCAGGCGCGCGCCGCGCCGCCGGAATATCAATCGAGGGTGCGAACCACCTCCATCGCCTCCTCGATGCGATCGACCGGGTGGATGGTCAGGCCCTCGAAATCGCGCCCACCCTTCTTCGGCGCATTCGAGCGGGGCACGATGGCCACCGAGAAGCCGAGCTTGGCCGCCTCGCGCAGCCGCTCCTGGCCGCGCGGCGCCGGCCGAACCTCACCCGCCAAGCCGACTTCGCCGAAGGCGATGAACCCTTTGGGCAGCGGTTTGCCGCGCAGGCTGGAGGTGATGGCCAGCATCACCGCCAGGTCGGCCGCCGGCTCGCCGATGCGCACGCCGCCCACGGCGTTGACGAACACGTCCTGGTCCATGCAGGCCACGCCGGCATGGCGGTGCAGCACCGCCAGCAGCATGGCCAGGCGGTCGCGGTCCAGGCCCACCGACAGCCGGCGCGGGCTGGGGCCGCCGTTGTCGACCAGGGCCTGCACCTCCACCAGCATGGGGCGTGTTCCTTCGAGGGTGACCAGCACCACGCTGCCGGGCACCGGCTCGGTGTGCTGGCTCAGGAAGATCGCGCTGGGGTTGGTCACGCCCTTGAGGCCGCGCTCGGTCATGGCGAACACGCCGATCTCGTTGACGGCGCCGAAGCGGTTCTTGATGGCGCGCACCAGCCGGAAGCTCGAATGCGTGTCGCCCTCGAAGTACAGCACCGTGTCCACCATGTGCTCCAGCACGCGCGGCCCGGCCAGCGCGCCTTCCTTCGTCACGTGGCCCACCAGCACCACTGCCGTGCCGCTGGTCTTGGCAAAGCGGGTGAGATGCGCAGCGCATTCGCGCACCTGGGCCACCGAGCCGGGCGCGGAGGTGAGCTGGTCCGAATACACCGTCTGGATCGAGTCGATGACCGCGATCGCCGGCCGCGCCGCATCCAGCGTGGCGATGATCTTTTCCAGCTGGATCTCGGCCATGACCTGCACCTGCGATTGCGACAGGCCCAGGCGCTTGGAGCGCAACGCCACCTGCGCGCCGCTTTCCTCGCCGGTGACGTACAGCGCGTTCTGGCCGGCGCGCTGCAAGGCATCCACCGCCTGCAGCAGCAGCGTGGACTTGCCGATGCCCGGGTCGCCGCCGATGAGCGTGACGCCGCCGGCCACGATGCCGCCGCCCAGCACGCGGTCGAGTTCATCCAGCCCGGTGGGCGTGCGCGCCACGTCCACCGCCTCGATCTCCGACAGCAGCATCAGCTCCGAGGAGCCCGCCAGCGACGCGAACTGCGCGGTGTTGCCGAAGCGGTTGTTGGCAGCGCCGGCGCCCGCGGCGGAGGCGCTCTGCTCCACCAGCGTGTTCCAGGCGCCGCAGCTGGGGCACTTGCCCAGCCATTTGGCGCTGGTGCCGCCGCACTCCCCGCACACGTAAATGCTTTTTTCCTTGGCCATTCGCCAAGTGTAGGCACACGCCGCAAGGCCTTGCGGGTTCGGCCTCTTGCACGTCCCTGCAAGAAACATTTAATATATTAAATAAATCGAGCACGGAGACGATGAGCACCACCACCTCGTTCACCCACCGCAACCTGCCGCGCCTGCTGCTGCAGGCGCGCGAAGCCGTGATGGCGCACACCCGCCCCAGCCTGCGCGAGCACCAGCTGTCCGACCAGCAATGGCGCGTGCTGCGCGTGCTGGGCGAGCACGGCGCGGTGGAAACGGGGCGCGTGGCCCGCGAGGCCTTCATCCTGGGGCCGAGCCTGACCGGCGTGCTGGCCCGCATGGAACGCGACGGCCTCATCGTGCGCAGCCGCGACGCGCAGGACGCGCGGCGCAGCGTGATCGAGGCCACGCCGGCGGGCCGCAAGCTGGTCAAGCGGCTGTCCGGCGCGGTCGAGGCGCACTACGCATGGCTCGAGTCCTCGCTGGGCAAGAGCAAGCTCAGCCAGCTCTACACCCTGCTCGACGAACTCATCGCACTGGAGCAACCCGAGTGAACGCCTTTCTTCCGGCCGGCACGGTGTACGGCACCTTGCTCAACTTCCGCGCCGAGCGCGAGGCCATGGCCGCGCAGATGAAGCAGCCGCCCTACAAGGCGCCGCCGCAGGCGCCGGTGCTCTACGTGAAGACCGCCAACACCTGGAGCCCGCACGACAGCGACATCGTCGTGCCGAAGGACGTGCCCGAGGTGGAGGTGGGCGCCAGCGTCGGCATGGTGATGGGCGATGCGGGCCGGGTCGCCGGCTATGTGCTGATGAACGATCTTTCCATTCCGCATGCGAGCTTCTTCCGCCCGCCGGTGAAGTTCAAGTGCCTCGACGGCTTCCTGGGCGTGGGCCCCGCGGTGCGTGAGGCGGCCACGCTGCCGGACGCCGCAGCCATCCGCGTGGAGGTGCGCATCAACGGCGCGCTCAGGCAATCCATCGACTTCTCCGGGCTCGTGCGCCCTGCCCCGCAGCTGCTGGCGGACGTCATGGCCTTCATGACGCTGCAGCCGGGCGACGTGCTGATGCTGGGCTGCGACCTGGGCCGCCCGCTGGCGCGCGCCGGAGACCGCATCGACATTTCCGCGCCGGGCTTCGCCGCGCTGCGCAACACGCTGGTCGCGGAGGTGGCGGCATGAAGCACGCACGCGTCGTCTTCGAAGGCCGCGAACACCGCGGCACCGCACACGAATGGAACGGGCAACCCGACGCCGCCGTTCGCCTGGATGACGGCCGCGTCGTGCCGCAGGAACAGCTCACCTGGCTGCCGCCGCTGGCGCCCACGCCGCGGCCGCGCACCATCCTCGCGCTGGGCCTGAACTATGCCGACCATGCCAAGGAGCTGGAGTTCAAGGCGCCGGAAGAGCCGCTGGTCTTCGTGAAGGGCCAGGGCGCCCTCATCGGCCACCGGCAGCACACGGTCCGTCCGGCCGGCGTGCAGTTCATGCACTACGAATGCGAGCTGGCCATCGTGGTCGGCAAGACGGCGCGCCGCGTGAAGCGCGAAGACGCCCGCGACTACATCGGCGGCTACACGGTCGCCAACGACTACGCCATCCGCGACTACCTGGAGAACTGGTACCGCCCCAACCTGCGCGTGAAGAACCGCGACACCTGCACGCCCATCGGCCCCTGGTTCGTGGACGCCGCGGACGTGCCCGACCCGGGCGCGCTCGCGCTGCGCACCACGGTCAATGGCCAGCTCACGCAGTCGGGCAGCACGAAGGACATGATCTTCGACGCGCCCTTCCTCATCGAGTACTTCAGCCGATTCATGACGCTCTCGCCCGGCGACCTGATCCTGACCGGCACGCCCGACGGCGTGGTCGACTGCCAGCCGGGCGATGTGGTGGTGACCGAAATCGAGCGCATCGGCGCGCTGGTCAACACCATTCGCGCCGGCTGAACGACGCGAGCGAATTCCCCCCCATAGACCGGAGACAACCCATGTTCGACAAGGCTTCCCGCTGGTTTGCCGCGCTCGGCTTCGCCGCCGCTTCCACCCTGCCGACCGCCGCGCAGGCGCAGGACTACCCCGCGCGCCCGGTGCGCTGGGTGGTGGGCTATCCGGCCGGCGGCGGCACCGACTTCCTGGCGCGCACCGCCGGCGCGCAGCTCTCGCAGAACCTGGGGCAGCCGGTGATGGTCGACAACCGCCCCGGTGCCGGCGCGATCATCGCGTCGGAGAACGTGGCGCGCTCGCCCGGCGACGGCTACACCGTGTTCACGGCCGACAACGGCGTGCTGGTCTACAACCCGGCGCTCTACAAGAAGCTGCCCTACGACGCCGAAAAGGACTTCGCGATGCTGGGCCTGATGGGCCGCTCGCCGCTCATCATCACCGCTGCGCCTACTGCGGGCCTCAGCGACGCCAAGGCGCTGCTGGCCGCGCTGAAGGCGTCGCCGGGCAAGTACAGCATCGCCACTCCCGGCACCGGCAGCCCGCACCACCTGGCCTACGAGCTGTTCCAGCGCGAGGCCGGCGTGTCGATGCAGCACGTTCCCTACAAGGGCGGCGCGCCCGCCCTGCAGGACCTGATGGGCGGGCAGGTACCGCTGATGATGCTCGACCTGCCCAGCGGCATCAGCGCCGTCAAGGCGGGCAAGGTGGTGCCGCTGGTGGCCATGTCGGGCGAGCGCGTACCGCAGCTGCCGCAGGTGCCCACCGCCAAGGAACTGGGCATCGCCGTCGAGGCCTACACCTGGCAGGGCCTGGTGGCGCCGGCGGCCACGCCCAAGCCGATCCAGGCGCGACTGGGCAGCGACCTGATGAAGAGCATGTCCGACGCCGGCGTGAAGCAGAAGCTCTACGACGCCGGCTGGGAAGCACGCCCCGCCGACGCCACCGAGATGGCTCGCCTGGTGGACGTGGAACGCAAGAAGTGGCACGCGCTGATCAAGGCGAGTGACATCAGACTCGACTGACGACAACCCTCCCATGCAACAGATTCACCACCTCATCGACGGCAAGGCCGTCCAAGGCCGCGACTACTTCGAAACCGTCAACCCGGCCACGCAGGAAGTGCTGGCAGAAGTCGCCTCGGGCGGCGAAGCGGAGGTGAACGCCGCCGTCGCCGCCGCCAAGCAAGCCTTTCCCAAGTGGGCCGGCATGCCGGCACCGGAGCGCGCCAGGCTCATCCGCAAGCTGGGCGACCTGATCGCCAAGAACGTGCCCGAGATCGCGCAGACCGAGACCAACGACTGCGGCCAGGTCATCGCGCAGACCGGCAAGCAGCTGGTGCCGCGCGCGGCCGACAACTTCTATTACTTTGCCGAGATGTGCACGCGGGTGGACGGCCACACCTACCCCACGCCCACGCACCTGAACTACACGCTGTTCCACCCGGTGGGCGTGTGCGCGCTCATCAGCCCCTGGAACGTGCCTTTCATGACCGCGACCTGGAAGGTCGCGCCCTGCCTGGCCTTCGGCAACACGGCCGTGCTGAAGATGAGCGAGCTCTCGCCCCTGACCGCGGCGCGGCTGGGCGAACTGGCGCTGGAAGCCGGCATTCCGCCCGGCGTGCTGAACCTGGTGCACGGCTTGGGCAAGGAGGCCGGCGAGCCGCTGGTGGCCCACCCCGACGTGCGCGCCATTTCCTTCACCGGCTCCACCGCCACCGGCAACCGCATCGTCAAGAGTGCGGGCCTGAAGAAATTCAGCATGGAGCTGGGCGGCAAGAGCCCCTTCGTCATCTTCGACGACGCCGACCTGGACCGCGCGCTCGATGCCGCCGTGTTCATGATCTTCAGCAACAACGGCGAGCGCTGCACCGCAGGCTCGCGCATCCTGGTGCAGCAGAGCATCTATGCCGACTTTGTTGCCCGGTTCGTGGAACGCGCCAAGCGGATCACCGTGGGCGACCCGCTCGACGAGAAGACCATCGTCGGCCCGATGATCTCGCAGGCCCACCTGGCCAAGGTGCGCAGCTACATCGAGCTGGGCCCCAAGGAAGGTGCCACGCTGCTGTGCGGCGGCCTCGAGACGCCGGCCGGCCTGCCCGATCGCGTTCGACGCGGCAACTACGTGGCGCCCACCGTCTTCGCCGACGTGGACAACCGCATGAAGATCGCGCAGGACGAGATCTTCGGCCCTGTGGCCTGCCTGATTCCCTTCAAGGACGAGGCCGACGCGATCCGCCTGGCCAACGACATCCAGTACGGCCTCTCCAGCTACGTGTGGACCGAGAACATCGGCCGCGCTCACCGCGTGGCTGCCGCCATCGAGGCGGGCATGTGCTTCGTCAACAGCCAGAACGTGCGTGACCTGCGCCAGCCCTTCGGCGGCACCAAGGCCAGTGGTACCGGACGCGAGGGCGGCACCTGGAGCTACGAGGTCTTCTGCGAGCCGAAGAACGTCGCCGTCTCATTGGGTTCTCACCACATTCCACACTGGGGAGTCTGACCATGGGCCAACTCGCTCTGGCGGCCAAGATCACGCATGTGCCGTCCATGTACCTGTCGGAATTTCCGGGGCCCAACTTCGGCTGCCGGGGCGCCGCCATCAACGGCCACAAGGAAATCGACCGCCGCTGCCGCGCCCTGGGCGTGGACACCATCGTGGTGTTCGACGTGCACTGGCAGGTCAACAGCGAATATCACATCAACTGCGGGCCAAGGTTCGAGGGCATCTACACCAGCAACGAGCTGCCGCACTTCATCAAGAACATGCCCTATGCCTACCCGGGCAACCCGCAGCTGGGCCAACTGATCGCCGACGTGGCCAACGAGATGGGCGTGAAGAGCCGCGCCCACAGCGACACCACGCTCGACCTGGAATACGGCACGCTGGTGCCCATGCGCTACATGAACAGCGACCAGCACTACAAAGTGATCAGCATCAGCGGCTGGTGCGACTGGCACGACCTGCACGAATCGGGCCGCTTCGGCCTGGCGGTGCGCCGCGCGATTGAAGAGCGCTACAACGGCACGGTGGCCGTGTTCGCCAGCGGATCGCTCTCGCACCACTTTGCCGACAACGGCCGCGCGCCGGAGTTCATGCACAAGGTGTACGACCCCTTCCTGGAGCAGGTGGACCGCCGCGTGGTGCAATTGTGGGAGCAGGGCGACTGGAAGACCTTCGTCGGCATGCTGCCCATGTACGCCGACAAGTGCTGGGGCGAAGGCGACATGCACGACACTGCGATGCTGCTGGGCCTGCTCGGCTGGGACCGCTACGAGGCGCCCGCCGAGATCATCACGCCCTATTTCGGCAGCTCGGGCACCGGCCAGATCAACGCGGTCTTTCCGGTGACGCCGCTGCCCGCCTGAACTGCAAGGAGAAACCGTGCCGCACCTCGTCATCCTCTACACGCCCAACATCGAAGCCGACGCCGACATGGGCGGCCTCGCCCGCAAGCTGGCCGACACCATGCTCGCGCAGAAGGACGACGAAGGCCGCCAGGTCTTCCCCACCGGCGGCACGCGGGTGCTGGCCTATCCGGCCGCCCACTACGCGGTGGCCGACACCAGCGGCGACCATGCCTTCGCCTACCTCAACCTGCGCATGGCCTCGGGCCGCAGCGAGGCGGTGAAGCAGCGCATCGGCGAGGCGCTCGCGGCCTGCGCCAAGGCGCACTTCGCGCCCCTGCTGGCCCGGCGGCCGGTGGGCATCACCTTCCAGATCGACGAGGCGCCGGGCCAGGTGTACGACGCCAAGATCGGCAACCTGCACGCCTTCTTCAGCTGAGAACCCCGAGATGCTTTCACAAGCCACCATCAAGAACCTGGCCGCCGAACTGGACGAGGCCGAGAAGACGCGCGTGCAGGTGGAGCACTTCTCCAAGCGCCACCCCGGGATGACCGTGGAGGACGGCTATGCCATCTCGCGCGAATGGGTGGCCGCCAAGATCGCCGCGGGCCGCCAGCCCATCGGCCACAAGATCGGCCTGACCTCGCGCGCCATGCAGCAGTCCAGCCAGATCGACGAGCCCGACTACGGCCTGCTGCTGGACGACATGCTGTTTGCCGATGGCAGCGACATCCCGTTCACGCGCTTCATCGCGCCGCGGGTGGAAGTGGAGCTGGCCTTCGTGCTGGGCAAGCGCCTGCAGGGCCCGCGCGTGAGCATCTTCGACGTACTGGCCGCCACCGACTATGTGGTGCCGGCCATCGAGATCATCGACGCGCGCATCGAGCAGTTCGACCGCCACACCAAGGCGCCGCGCAAGGTGTTCGACACCATCTCCGACAACGCGGCCAACGCCGGCCTCGTGCTCGGCGGCCGGCCGATGAAGCCCGACGCGGTGGACCTGCGCTGGGTGGGCGCTCTGCTCTTTCGCAACGGCGTGATCGAGGAAACCGGCGTGGCCGCGGGCGTTCTCAACCACCCGGCCAACGGCATCGCATGGCTGGCCAACAGGCTCGCGCCGTGGGACGAATGCCTGGAGGCCGGCGAGATCGTGCTGGCCGGCTCCTTCACCCGCCCCACCAACGCCAGGCCGGGCGACACCTTCCACGCCGACTACGGCCCCATGGGCTCCATTGCCTTCCGCTTTTCCGAGGAGAACTGACCGATGCGCACTCCGACCAATGCCTTCAAGAAGGCCCTGCTCAACCCCGAGCCGCAGATCGGCCTGTGGGTCGGCCTGGCCAACGGCTACGCCGCCGAGATGATCGCCGGCACGGGCTTCGACTGGCTGCTCATCGACGGCGAGCACGCCCCCAACGACCTTCGCTCGGTGCTCGAACAGCTGCAGGGCGTGGCCAGCGCATGGTCGGCGCAGGACGAAGCCGAGCGTTCGCACCCCGTGGTGCGCGTGCCGGTGGGCGACACCACGCTCATCAAGCAGTTCCTGGACATCGGCGCGCAGACGCTGCTGGTGCCCATGGTGGACACGCCCGAGCAGGCGGCGCAGCTGGTGCAGGCCACGCGTTATCCGCCCGACGGCATCCGCGGCATGGGCAGCGCGCTGGCGCGTGCCTCGCGCTGGCAGGCTTATCCGCAGTACATCCACGAGGCCAACGACCAGGTCTGCCTGCTGGTGCAGGCCGAGACGGCGCTGGCGATGAAGAACATCGACGCGATCGCCGCCACGCCCGGCATCGACGGCGTGTTCATCGGCCCGGCGGACCTGTCGGCATCCATGGGCTATTCGGGCCAGCCGGGCCATCCGGAAGTGCAGGCGGCCATCGAGGACGGCATCGCGCGCATCCTGAAGGCCGGCAAGGCACCCGGCATCCTGGCCACCACGCACGAGCAGACCGAGAAATGGCTGGCCGCGGGCGCGCGCTTCGTCGCGGTGGGCATCGACACCATGCTGCTGACCGGCGCCTGCCGGCAGCTGGCTGCCAGGTACAAGGGAAAGAGCGACGGGGCTAGTGCAAAGCCCACTGTGGCGGGCTACTAGCCTGCCCCATACTTCTCGTTTTTTACAAACGGAGACAAAGCATGACGATCACCCGTCGCCAACTTCTGCAACAAGGCGGGGCTGCCGCGCTGCTCGCCGGCATCGGCCAGCACGCGCTGGCCCAGGGCAATGCCCCCTTCGAGACGGCCCGCTTCATCACCGGCTTCGCGGCCGGCGGCACGTCCGATACGCTGTGCCGCCGCGTGGCCGTGAAGATGCAGCCCGACTACGGCAAGGCGGTGGTGGTGGAAAACCGCACCGGCGCGGGCGGCCAGATTGCGGTGAGCTACGTCAAGGGCCAGCCGGCCGACGGCGCGACCATCCTGCAGACGCCCACCTCCATCCTCACCATCTATCCGCACATCTACAAGAAGCTGCCGTACGACCCGCTGGTGGACCTGACGCCCGTGACCATCGCCTGCCAGTTCGACTTCGGCTTTGCGGTGGGTCCGGCGGTGCCGGCCTCGGTGAAGTCGGTGCCCGAGTTCCTGGCCTGGGCCAAGGCCAACCCCACCGGCGCCAACTTCGGCTCCCCGGCGGCCGGCTCCACGCCGCACTTCATCGGCGCACTGCTGGGCAAGAACGTGGGTGTGGACCTGAAGCACGCCGCCTATCGCGGCACGCAGCCGGCCATGCTGGACCTGCTGGGCGGCAACGTGTCGTCGGTGTCGGGCCCCATCGGCGACATCACGCAGCACCTGGCTTCGGGCAAGGTGCGCATCCTGGGCGTCTCGGGCGCCAAGCGCAGCCGCTTCGCGCCGGACGTGCCCACCTTCGAGGAACAGGGCATCAAGAACGCCACGCACAGCGAATGGTTCGCCTTCCTGCTGCCGGCCAAGGCCTCGCCCGAGGTGGTGGCGCGCGCCAACGCGGCCACCAAGGCAGCGCTGGCGCAAAAGGACGTGATCGACGGCCTGGCCACCTTCGGCCTGGAAGCCATGTCTTCCACGCCGGCCGAGCTGACCGAACTGCTCAAGAAAGACACCGCCAAGTGGGGCCCCATCGTCAAGGAAGTGGGCTTCACCGCGGAGGGCTAGTACCAACCAAGGAACTTTGATGAATGCTCTCGCCACCCCCGCGTCGTCCTTGACGCATCCGGCACTGCACCCCGACGAGCGTGCGGCGCGCCTGCAGCTCGCGGCCTGCTACCGCATCTTCGCCATGCTGGGCTGGACCGAGATGATCTACAACCACATCACGGTGCGCCTGCCCGACAGCGTGACCGGTGGCGAGAAGCATTTCCTCATCAACCCCTTCGGCCTGCACTACAGCGAGGTCACCGCCAGCAACCTGGTGAAGATCGACCTGCAGGGCCGCGTGCTGGACGGCTCCACCTATCCGGTGAACCCGGCCGGCTTCACGGTGCACGCCGCCATCCACGACGGCCTGCCCGATGCGCATTGCGTGATGCACACGCACACCACCGCCGGCGTGGCCGTGGCCTGCCTGCAGGGGGGCTTGAGCCAGAGCAACTTCTACAGCGCGCAGCTGCACGACAAAGTGGCCTACCACGACTTCGAGGGCATCACCATCCATGCCGACGAAGGTCCGCGCCTGCTCAGGAGCATGGGCAACCGGCAGGCGGTGATCCTTCGCAACCACGGCCTGCTGGCCTGGGGCCTGACGCTGCCGCAGACCTTCGCGGTGCTGTGGACGCTGCAGCGCGCCTGCGAGATCCAGATGGCCACCCTCTCCATGGGCCAGCCCATTCCGGTGCCGGAAATCATCGCCGCGCGCTGCACGCAGGACGCGCTGCAATTCAACCCGGCGCACGGCGCGGGGCAGGACGTGTTCGACGCGCTGGTGCGGCAGGTGGACCGCATCGACGCCAGCTACAAGAACTGAAGAGGGATCGGTCCGCATGAAGGTTTGCATCTACGGCGCCGGCGCCATCGGCGGCTGGATCGGCGTGAAGCTGGCACAGGCCGGCTGCGAGGTGAGCGTGGTGGCGCGCGGCGCGACGCTGCAGGCGCTGCGCAAGGACGGCCTGGTTCTGAGCCATGGCGACACACGCACCAGCGTGCCGGTGAAGGCGGCCGAGGACCCGGCCGCCCTGGGCGTGCAAGACCTGGTGGTGGTGGCGGTGAAGGCGCCCGCGCTGGCCGCGGTGGCCGAGCGCATCGCACCGCTGATCGGCGCCGACACCATGGTGATGACTGCCATGAACGGCGTGCCCTGGTGGTTCCTCTCGGGCGGCTTCGGCGGCGCCCATGCCGGCAAGCGCCTGGCCGCGGTCGACCCGCAGGGCGCGATTGCCGCCGCCATTCCCGACCGGCATGTGATCGGCTGCGTGGTGCACGCCAGCTGCTCGCTCGATGGCCCGGGCCAGGTGCGGCTGCACTTCGGCAACGGCCTCATCATCGGCGAGCCCTCCGGCGCGGCAACGCCGCGCGTGCAGGCCCTGCACGCCCTGCTGCAGAAGGCCGGCTTCGATGCCAGGCTGTCGGCCCAAATCCAGAAGGACGTCTGGTACAAGCTGTGGGGCAACATGACGGTCAACCCCATCAGCGCGCTGACCGGCTGCACCACCGACCTGATCCTGAACGACGACCTGGTGCGCGGCTTCATCTCCACCGTGATGCTGGAGGCGCGCGACATCGGCGAGCGCATCGGCATCCCGATCGCCGAAAGCCCGGAAGACCGGCATGCCGTCACGCGCAAGCTGGGCGCCTTCAAGACTTCGATGCTGCAGGATGTGGAAGCGGGGCGCGCGGTGGAACTCGACGCGCTGGTGTCCTCGGTGCGCGAGCTCGGCCAGCTCACGGGCGTGCCCACGCCGTTCACCGACGCGCTGCTGGGCCTGGCGCGGCTGCAGGCGCGGCAGCGCGGGCTGTACTAGCGCCTGTTCACAAGTGGCCGCAGGCAGCGGCCCTTTTTTCTCAAGCCTGATCGAGATTGGCGCGCACCCGCGCCAGCAGCGCCAGCAGTTGCGCACGCTCGTCGGCGCTCATGCCCTTCACGGCCCGCGCCGAGATGCGGCGCGCCTGCTGGCCCAGCGCCTGCTGAACCTGCTTGCCGGCCGCACTGACGGACAGGCGCAGGCTGCGGCGGTCGCTCTCGTCGGCCACGCCCTCCAGCAGGCCGCGTTCGCGCAGGCCGCCGACCAGGCGCGCCATCTGCCCCTTGTCGCGGCCCGAATGCAGGACCAGCTCGCTCTGCGTCGCGCCCGGATGGCGGGCGAAGAAGCCCAGCACCTTGGCTTCCATGTGGCTCACGTCGTGCTCGGCGTCCTTCAGCGCGCGGTGCTGGCGCGAGCGCAACAGGTGCATGACGGTATGGACGGCCTCGAGCACGTCCTCGTCGGGCGAGGGCGGGTCGGCCTTATGGTTGACATGGTCAACTGATTTGCGCATGATGGATGACATTATCAACCATAACCCGGCCGTCCTCCGCAGCGACACATGAATCCCGAATCTGCCCTTGCACCTCCACCCTCGCCCGAACGCCGCGTGCAGCGCGTGCGCCACGAGCTGCACCGCCGCGACGTCGAAGTGGTGCGCGTGGAGCCCCTCGGCCCGCACTTCGTCTCCGTCACCTTCCATGCGCCATCGCTGGCGGGCTTCCGCTCCGATTCCTTCGACGACCACGTCAAGTTCATGATCGACGGTCCCAGCCCCGATGAGCCGGTGCAGCGCGACTACACGCCCCGCCGCTTCGACGCGGGACGCCGCGAGCTCACCATCGAGTTCGCATTGCACGGCGACGGCCCCGCCGCCGACTGGGCACGCCAGGCGCAGGTGGGCCAGCGCGCCGTCATCGGCGGACCGCGCGGCTCCATGATCATTCCGGTGGACTACGACTGGCATCTGCTGGTGGGCGACGACTCTGCCCTGCCCGCCATCAGCCGCCGGCTCGAGGAGCTGCCTGCAGGCACGCGCGCCATCGTCATCGCGCAAGCCGCCGAACCGGCCGGCCAACGCGAACTGGCCAGCGCCGCCACGGTGCAGGCGCAGTGGGTCGACAGCGGCCAAGCCACGGTGCAGGCGCTGCGCGAGCTCCAGCTGCCCGGCGGCGAAGGCTATGCCTGGTGCGCCGGCGAGGCGGCGGTGATGGCCCAGCTGCGCAACGTGCTGCTGGCCGAGAAGCGACATCCCAAGGAGGCGATGAAGGTCGCCGTGTACTGGAAGCCCGGCGCCTCGGACTTCCACGAGACGCTGGAAGCCTGAGTCAGGCCGCCTCGGCCTGCGCCGGCAGCGCTTGCGTGGTGACCTCGAAGCGCGCGAGCTTGTGCGCGCCAAAGGCCATGGTGATCGGCACGTCCGCCGCGTCCCGCCCGCGCGCGATGGGAATGCGCCCGATGCGCGGCATGTTGTGGCGCGCATCGAATGCATGCCAGCGCTGCCCCAGCCACACCTCGAACCAGGCGGAGAAATCCATCGGGTACGGCGCCGGCGGCACGCCGATGTCGCCCAGGTAGCCCGTGACGTAGCGCGCCGGTATGTTCATGCAGCGGCACAGCGTGATGGCCAGGTGCGTGAAGTCGCGGCACACGCCGACCCGTTCGCGGAAGGCCCCGAGTGCGCCGCGCGTGGCGCTGGCGCACCGGTAGTCGAAGCGCAGGTGCTGGTTCGCAAAACCGCAGATCGCGCTCACCCGGGGCCAGCCCGGCGCCGTTCGGCCGAAGCGTTCCCAAGCGAAGGGCATCAGTTCGCTGTCGACCTCGCAATAGCGGCTGGGCAGCAGAAAGCGCAAGGTGTCCACCGGCAGGTCGCCCAGCCCCCATTGGACGGCGCCCGGGTCCTGTACGTCGGGCAGGCCGGAGTCCCGCACCACCGCGTCGTTGCGCAGGCGCACGCGCTTCACGCCTGCGTCGACATGCACGCGGGCGCAGTGGTTGTCGAACGCGTCCAGGTAGTGGTCGGTGCGCAAGGGCGGGCTGACGGTGATGTGCTCGCCGCCCTGCACGTCGCCCTCGCGCGAGGGATGGACCTGCAGCATGTAAATCAGCGCGGTGGGAGCAACCGGCGCCTTGAACTCGAGTTCGATGTCGTAGCCGATGCGGATGAGCATGCGCCGATGCTAGGCGGGCGAGTGGTTACTGGCGTGCCACCGCGTCCCCGATCTTGGCGTAGGCCGACGGCCCGACGTGCAAGCGGTGCTGGCTGGCAGGCGCGCTCGTCTATCGCGCCGCGAAGAGCACGCGCACGGCGCCGGGCAGCGAGTTGGCCTGCGGCACGAAGCGATCGACGACCGCGCCGAGCAGCACTGCGCACAGCAGTGCACCCAGCAAGGGCTTCCAGGTCAGTCTGGTAGCGGCAGAGAGCCAGCCTTCGCGCACCACGCGCGCCGCCGTCCGTGCGCCGGCATAGGCAAAAGCCAGCTCGATGGCGACGGCGAGCAGCACGTCGAAGCTGAAGAACAGCAGCATCAGCGAGCCGGCACCAAGCAGCAGGAGCGCTCCGGCCAGAAAGACAGCGACCACCGGCACGACCACGACCGCACCCTCCTCGGCGCTGGCCGCGGCACCCAGCGCATCGCCAGCCACTTCGAGAAACTCGCTATCGCCCGCTTCGGCGGCGACGGAATGCGTGGCCTCTGGCCCGCCGAACTCCCCGGACGCACCGCCGCCGCCGAAGTCCCCGCCCGTGCCCGAGCGCAAGGGCGGCGTTCCGGCCCCGGGCCCGTGGCCCGTCGCTGCGCCCTGCCCTGTCGATCCACCCGGCAGCCAGTCGCCCGGTGCATCGAGGCTGCTGTTGCCATTGGCACGCTCGCCGTCGATCTGCCGCAGCAGCCGATGCGCCCACCAGCGAAGCATGAGCAGGTACGCAAGGTAACCGGCGCCCAGGCTGACCAGGTAGCGCAGCGCCAGCGCGTCGATACCGGCGCGCATCAATAGCGTGGAGACCAGCCAGATCAGCAGCAGCGTCAGGATGCCGATCAGCGCACCGTGCGAGCGCAGGCTGTAGCGCTCGTGCAGGGCGCGCTCGATTCTCGTCTCCCAGAGCCGAATCGAACCCCAGGTGGACAAGGCCTTCATGCAGCGCGGGTGGCGTGCTGCACGCGCCTCAGTCCAGCGCCATCGGCACCCGCCGCGCCACAGCGCACATCAGCTCGTAGCCGATGGTACCGGCGGCCTGCGCCACCTCGTCGATGCCCAGCACGGCGCCGTTGGCCGCGTTGCCCCACAGCGTGACCTCGCTGCCGAAGCCGGCGTCGGGCACCGGCGTCAGGTCCACGGTGATCATGTCCATGCTCACGCGGCCCACCATGCGGGTGCGCACGCCGTTCACCAGCACGGGCGTGCCGGTGCCGGCATGCCGCGGATAGCCGTCGGCATAGCCCACCGCGGCCACGCCGATGCGCATGGGCGCCTCGGCGGTGAAGCGCGAGCCGTAGCCCACCGTGTCGCCGGGCTGCAGCTGCTGGGTGCCGATGATGCGGGTGGCCAGGGTCATGGCCGGCTGCAGCTGCCAGTGCTGCGCATCGTTTTCCGGATAGTCGGGCGCGCCGCCGTACAGCACGACGCCGGGGCGCACCCAGTCGGCGCGCGTACGCGTGGCATGGCGCAGCACGGCGGCGCTGTTGGCCAGCGAGCGCTCACCGGGCAGGTCTTGCGTCACCCGCTCGAAGGTCTGCACGGCCGAGTCGATGCCGCGCGCGCCGTCGGCGTCGCTGAAGTGCGTCATGAGCGAGATTTCCTCGACCTGCGGCAGCGCGTTCAGCCGCGTCCAGGCGGAGCGGAAGCGCTCGGGCGCGAAGCCCAGCCGGTTCATGCCCGAGTTGAGTTTGAGGAAAACCCGGTGCGGCACCTGCGTCTTGTGGGCGGCCAGCATGTCGATCTGCTCGTCGCAATGCACGGCGTGCCATAAATCGAGACGCGAGCACAGCTCCAGGTCGCGCGCCTCGAACACGCCTTCGAGCAGCAGGATGGGGCCGCGCCAGCCCAGCGCGCGCACGCGCTGCGCCTCGTCCAGGTCGAGCATGGCGAACCCGTCGGCCGCGCGAAAGCTCTCGAAGACGTTCTCGATCCCATGCCCGTAGGCATTGGCCTTGACCACCGCCCAGACACGCGACTCGACCGCGGCGCGGCGCGCGCGGTCGAGGTTGTGACGCAGGGCGGCCGAATGGACGGTAGCAAGAATTGGACGTGGCACAGTGAGAAAAGATGCTCGTGGATGAGGGAAGACGCGGTCATTTTGGCACCGTACCCCCATGCTATAACCACGGACCCCTCAATTGAGGGAGAGATCACAACCACCGCCATCCACTTCCGCCAAGAGCCAACCTCTGGCCATCCAGCCCATCGATGAAGCGCGGTTTCTACACCATCATGTCGGCCCAGTTCTTCTCGTCGCTGGCCGACCAAGCGCTTTTCGTTGCGGCCGTCGAACTCCTGCGTAGCGCGGGTGCGGCGGAATGGCAACGTGCCGCGCTGGTGCCGATCTTCGCGGTGTTCTACGTGGCGCTCGCCCCCATAGTGGGCGCCTTTGCCGACGCCCTCCCCAAGGGGCGGGTGATGTTCATCAGCAACGCCATCAAGGTGGCGGGCTGCCTGATGATGCTGTTCGGCTCGCATCCGCTGCTGTCGTACGCCGTGGTGGGCCTGGGCGCCGCAGCCTACTCACCGGCCAAGTACGGCATCCTCACCGAGCTGCTGCCGGCCTCGCAGCTGGTCAAGGCCAACGGCTGGATCGAGGGCCTGACCATCGCCTCGATCATCCTGGGCATCGTGCTGGGCGGCTTGCTGGTGGGGCACCCGGTGTCCAGCCGGCTGCTGGCCTTCGACTTCCCGATGATGGACACCGGCGTCAACACGCCGCCCGAAGCCGCCATCACGGTGCTGATCGCCGTGTACGCGCTGGCCGCCTGGTTCAACACCCGCATTCCGCACACCGGCGTGGAGATGCGGCCGCTGCGCGCCAACCCCGAGCACGGCATGGCGCGCAACCTGCTGGCGCTGCTGCCCGACTTCTGGCACTGCAACGCGCGCCTCTGGCGTGACAAGCTGGGCCAGATCTCGCTGGCCACCACCACCCTGTTCTGGGGCGCCGGCGGCAACCTGAAGTACATCGTGCTGGCCTGGGCTGCGCTGGCGCTGGACTACAACACGGCGCAAGCCTCGGCCCTCACCGGCGTGGTGGCCATCGGCACCGCCATCGGCGCGGTGGCGGCCTCGGTCTACATGCGGCTGGACATGGCCACCGGCGTGATTCCCATGGGCATCGGCATGGGCGTGCTGGTGATCTGCATGAACTTCATCGACAACGTGTGGGTGGCCGTGCCCTTCCTGGTGCTGCTGGGCGGCCTGGGCGGCTTCCTGGTGGTGCCGATGAACGCCCTGCTGCAGCACCGCGGCCACAACCTGATGGGCGCCGGCCGCTCGATCGCGGTGCAGAACTTCAACGAGCAGGCCTGCATCCTGCTGCTGGGCGCCTTCTACAGCGCATGCACGGGCCTCGGACTGTCGGCCTACGCCGCCATCAGCGCCTTCGGGATCGTGGTGGCGGGCTTCATGTGGCTCATCGGGCGATGGCACAAGCGCAACCTGCGCAAGTACTCGGAAGAGGTGGAGCATCTTCTTGCCATTGCCCGCAGCGACAAACATCATTAGCCCATGACCACGGTCTACGACTTCGAAGCGCGCACCATCGACGGCCGCGCGGCGCCGCTCTCGGACTATCGCGGGCGGGTGCTGCTCATCGTCAACACCGCCAGCGCCTGCGGCTTCACGCCGCAGTTCGCCGGGCTGGAGTCGCTGTACAAGCGCTTTGCGGACCAGGGGCTCACGGTGCTGGGCTTTCCAAGCAACCAGTTCGGCGGGCAGGACCCGGGCAGCAACGAGGAGATCGGGGCCTTCTGCACGCGCAACTACGGCGTGAGCTTTCCGATGATGGAGAAGATCGAGGTCAAGGGCAGCGGCGCGGCGCCGCTGTACCAGTGGCTCGTCGACCAGAAGCCCGGGCTGCTCGGCAAGTCCATCAAGTGGAACTTCACCAAGTTCCTGGTGGGCCGCGACGGCCGGGTGCTCAAGCGCTACGCGCCGATGGACAAGCCCGAGTCGCTGGCACGCGATATCGAGGCCGCCCTGGCCGCGAGTTGACGCGCCCGCGGCCAGCGCGCCGTGGCGCCGTTGTCAGAAGCGGAAGTCCACCGTCTTCGGGCCGGTCCCGACGATGACGATTTCCTTCTTGGTCACGCCGCCGCTGGTGGCATGAACGGTGTAGTTGCCGGCGGGCAGGTCGATCAGGCAGACCGGTCCGTTGGCACGGAAGTTCAGCGGCTGCATCTCGGCGGGACCCTGGATGGTGACCTCGATGTCCGCCAGGTAGGCGCCGCCGGGCCGCGCAAACAGCAGGGACAGCGGGTGCTCCTTCATCTGGGCCCGGATGGCGTCGGAATCGTCGGCGCCGACGCCTCCGCAGCGGTAGCGCGAGGCGACGGATGCATTGGAGGCGGGCACCTCGGACGGCACGATACGCGGGGATACCTTCTCCGCCGGCATGGTCACCGGCGGCGCGGGCTGCGCCTGGACGGCTGCGGCAGCCAGCACGCACAGGGCGGCCGTGGCGCCGCAGCACATGGCGCGCCACACGTCGTCGCGCCGGGCCAAAAGCGTGGAAGAAACCTGCATGGCAACTCCTTCCTGAAGTTCTGTCTACGGGCCATGCTGCGCCCCTCGCGCGCAAAGGCGCGTCGGACCATGCCGGCAATGCCTGTGCGATCAGGCCATCAGGCCGCGCGGCCTGTCCGGGGTCAGGCGGGTGCCAGCGCCGCGTCCAGCAGTTCCACCCAGTGCCGCACCGGCGTGGCGCCGCTGCCGCTTTGCAGGTGGGTGATGCAGCCGATGTTGGCCGAGACGATGGTCCTGGGCTGCAGCTGGTTGAGATGGCCCAGCTTGCGATCGCGCAGCTGATAGGAGAGTTCGGGCTGCAGCACCGAGTAGGTGCCGGCCGAGCCGCAGCACAGGTGCGACTCGCTCTGCGCCACCTGGATGTCGAAGCCCAGCGCGCGCAGGTGCGTCTCCACCCCGCCGCGCAGCTTCTGCCCGTGCTGCAGGGTGCAGGGCGGGTGGTAGGCGACGACGCCGCCGGGCGCCTTCACCCGGCCTTTCAGCGCCGGCACCAGCTCGGGCAGCAGCTCGCTCAGGTCGCGCGTCAGGTCGCTGATGCGCGCCGCCTTGGCGGCGTAGGCCGCGTCGTCCTTGAGCGTGTGGCCGTATTCGCGCACCGTCACGCCGCAGCCCGAGGCGTTCATCACCAGCGCCTCGACCTCGCCGCTTTCCACCAGCGGCCACCAGGCGTCGATGTTGGCGCGCATCTGCGCCTTGCCGCCTTCCTGGTCGTTCAGGTGGAACTTCACGGCGCCGCAGCAGCCGGCCTGGGGCGCCACCACGCCCTGGATGCCGGCGGCATCCAGCACGCGCGCGGTGGCGCTGTTGATGTTGGGCGCCATCGACGGCTGCACGCAGCCGGCCAGCAGCAGCACCTTGCGCGCATGGGTGCGCGTGGGCCAGCGGCCGGCGTCCTGGCGCGGCGGCACCTTGGCCTTGAGCTTTTCGGGCAGCAGGCCACGCACCGTCTGACCCAGCGCCATGGCGGGGCCGAACAGCGGCGACGGCAGGCCCTCCTTGAGCGCCCAGCGCAAGGCCCCCTGCCCTGCGGGCCGCGGCACCTTGGCATCGACCACCTTGCGGCCGATATCCACCAGGTGCCCGTACTGCACGCCCGAGGGGCAGGTGCTTTCGCAGTTGCGGCAGGTCAGGCACCGGTCCAGGTGCAGCTGCGTGGCGCGCGTGGGTTCCTTGCCCTCCAGCACCTGCTTGATCAGGTAGATGCGGCCGCGCGGGCCGTCCAGCTCGTCGCCGAGCAGCTGGTAGGTCGGGCAGGTGGCGGTGCAGAAGCCGCAGTGCACGCACTTGCGCAGGATGGCTTCGGCCTCCTGGCCTTCGGGCGTGCCCTGGAATTCGGGGGCGAGTTCTGTTTGCATCGAGGAGCGCTTCTCTTCTCTTTTTACAGATCGGCGTAGAGCCGGCCGCGGTTGAAGATGCCGTGCGGGTCGAACTCGCGCTTGAGCGCCGCGTGGATCTTGTGCAGCGCCGGGCTCAGGCGGTCGAAGGTTTCGACGCTACCGGCCTTCGCGCCTTCGCCGGCTGCCGCGCGCCGGAACAGGGTGGCATGCCCGCCCGCGGCACGCGCCGCCGCCCGCACGCTATCGGCCTGGCCGGGCGGCAGCGCGTACCAGCGCTGGCCGCCATGCCATTCGACCAACGGCGCCTGGGCACCGGCGATGGAAAGCACCGGCGCCGTCTGCGGCACCGACACGCGCCACAGATCCTGCCCGCTGCTGCCGAGCTCGGCGAAGAAGGGAATGGCCTGGTCGCGCACCGCCGTCCAGCTCGCGGCGGATTCGTCCGCGTCGGCGCGCTCGCCGCCCAGATGCCGGCATGCCGCCTCGACGGCCGCCTGGGCGCCGCGCAGGCGCAGGTAGAGCCAGCCCTGGCCGCCCTGCGCCATCCAGCAGCTGGCGTTGAGCGGCAGCGGCTGGCCGCCCCACTCGTTCAGCAGGCGCAGCGCATCGGCCTGGCTGCACTCGAAGGCCAGGGTGGCTTCGGCCGGCGCCACCGGCAGCACCTTGAGGCTGAGCTCGGCGATCACGCCCAGCACGCCCAGCGAGCCGGCCAGCACGCGCGAGACGTCGTAGCCGGCCACGTTCTTCATCACCTGGCCGCCGAAGGTGAGCAGCTCGCCGCGACCGTTGACCAGGCTGGCGCCCAGCACGAAGTCGCGCACCGAGCCCACGCTGGCGCGCGACGGGCCGGCCAGGCCGGCGGCCACCATGCCACCGACGGTTCCGGTTGCGCCGCCGCCAAAGCGCGGCGGCTCGAAGGCCAGGCACTGGCCTTGCTGCGCCAGCACCGCTTCCAGTTCGGCCAGCGGCGTGCCGGCGCGCACCGTCACCACCAGTTCGCTGGGCTCGTAGCTGCTGATGCCGCTGTGGCCGCGCATGTCCAGCAGTTCGCCCGTGGGCGCGCCGCCATAGAAGTCCTTGCTGCCGCCGCCGCGGATGCAAAGCAGTGTGCCGCTCGCGCCGGCCGCGCGGATGCGTTCGATGATCTCGTCGAGTGCTGCCATCGCAAAAATGATCAAAAACGCGGAAGTTCGGGGTGCGGCAGCCGCCCGCCGCGCACCAGCTGCTTGCCGTACTCGGCGCAGCGCGAGAGCGTGGGGATCACCTTGCCCGGGTTGAGCGTGCCCTTCGGGTCGAAGGCGCGCTTGACGCCGAACATCTGCTCGTTTTCCTCGGCACTGAACTGCACGCACATGCTGTTGAGCTTTTCCACGCCCACGCCATGCTCGCCCGACACGGTGCCGCCCATGGCGACGCTGGTCTCGAGGATGTCGGCGCCGAACAGTTCGCAGCGGTGCAGCTCGTCCGGGTCGTTGGCATCGAACAGCACCAGCGGATGAAGGTTGCCGTCGCCGGCGTGGAACACGTTGCAGCAGCGCAGGTTGTATTTCTTTTCCATCTGCTGGATGGCCAGCAGGATGTCCGCGAGGCGCTTGCGCGGAATGGTCGAGTCCAGGCACATGTAGTCGGGGCTGATGCGCCCCGAGGCCGGAAAGGCGTTCTTGCGCCCGCTCCAGAACTTCAGGCGCTCGGCCTCGTCCTGGCTCACGGTGATGGCGGTGGCGCCCGAGTTGCGCAGCACCTCGCTCATGCGCTGGATCTCTTCCTCCACCTCTTCGGGCGTGCCGTCCGATTCGCACAGCAGGATGGCCTCGGCCGTGAGGTCGTAGCCCGCGTGCACGAAGTCTTCCACCGCCGCCGTCATCGGCTTGTCCATCATCTCCAGGCCGGCGGGAATGATGCCGGCCGCGATTACCGCCGCCACTGCATCGCCGGCCTTTCGCACGTCGTCGAAGCTGGCCATGATGCAGCGCGCCAGCTGCGGCTTGGGCACCAGCTTGACGGTGACTTCGACCGTGACGGCCAGCATGCCTTCGCTGCCGATGACCAGCGCCAGCAAGTCCAGGCCCGCATTGTCCAGCGCCTCGCCGCCGAACTCCACCGGCTCACCTTCCGCATTGAAGCCGCGCACGCGCAGCACGTTGTGCAGCGTCAGGCCGTACTTCAGGCAATGCACGCCGCCGGAGTTCTCGGCCACGTTGCCGCCGATGGTGCAGGCGATCTGGCTCGACGGATCGGGCGCGTAGTACAGGCCGTAGGGCGCGGCCGCCTCGCTGATGGCCAGGTTGCGCACGCCGCACTGCACGACGGCCGTGCGGCTCACCGGATCGATCTTCACGATGTTGTTGAACTTGGCCAGCGACATGGTCACGCCCATCGCGTTGGGCATGGCGCCGCCCGACAGGCCCGTGCCCGCGCCGCGCGCCACCACCGGCACGTTCAGGCCATGGCAGGTACGCAGCACGGCGGCCACCTGCGCCTCGTTCTCGGGCAGGGCCACCACCAGCGGCCGCGTGCGGTAGGCGGTGAGGCCGTCGCACTCGTAGGGCACCGTGTCCTCGGACTGCCACAGCAGGGCGTGCGCAGGCAGCACCGCCTGCAGCGCGTGCACCACCTGGGCCTGGCGGTCTGCACGCGACAGGGCGCCTTCCTGGCTGGAAGAAAGCGGAGCGTTCATCGCGGTCTCCTTCTTCTATTCGTCACAGCCCGGCATCGCGGCCGGGCTTTTTTCCATCAGTGCACCACCATCAGGTGGAAGGGCCACACGTAGGCCTGCAGCGTCACCAGAATGCCCACCAGCGCCGCCAGCGCGATCGAGTGGAAGAACACATAGCGCAGGATGTCGCCTTCGTGGTTGAACCAGCGCGTGGCGGTGGAGGCCACCACGATCGATTGTGCGTCGATCATCTTGCCCATCACGCCGCCAGAGCTGTTGGCCGCGCCCATCAGGTTGGCCGACAGGCCCAGCTGTTCGGCCGCCACCTTCTGCATGCCGCCGAACAGCACGTTGGACGAGGTGTCCGAGCCGGTCAGCGCAACGCCGATCCAGCCCATGAGCGTGCCGAAGAATGGATACAGCACGCCGGTGTTGGCAAAGGCCAGGCCCAGCGTGGTGTCGGTGCCCGAATAGCGGGTGAGCGTGCCCAGCGCGAGCATGAGCACGATGGTGAGCAGCGAGTACTTCACCAGCCACAGCGTCTTGAAGAAGGTGCGCACGATGGCCACCGGGCTGTACTTCATGAAGAAGGCGCTGAGCACCGCCGCCAGCAGGATGCCGGTACCGGTGGCCGAGAGCAGGTTCACCGTGTAGACGGCGGCCTCCGGGTGCGGCGTGGGCACCACGGGCGGCACCTTCATGATGAGGTTGTGCAGGCCCACGATGGGGAAGCTGGGCGCGAACAGGCTGTTGAGCCAGGCCTTGACCGGCGGCAGGCCCCAGATGAACACGCACACCGACAGGATGGCCCAGGGCGTCCAGGCGCGCACCAGCTCGGCGGTGCCGTGCTTCGTGACCTTGCCGGTGGGCTTGGCTTCGGCGGCACTCGGGTCATGGTTGCGCAGCGAAGGCGAGGTCCAGATCGTCTTGGGGTGCCAGACCTTGAGGAAGGCCACCAGGCAGGCCATGGAGACGATGGCGGCAATGATGTCCACGAGTTCCGGGCCCATGAAGTTGGACACCAGGAACTGCGGCACCGCGAAGGACACGCCGGCCACCAGAATGGCGGGCCAGATCTCCCACATGCCCTTTCGGCCGGCAAAAGCCCAGATCAGCCAGAACGGCACCAGCACCGAGAAGAACGGCAGCTGGCGGCCGATCATGGCCGTGACTTCCATCAGGTCGTAGCCGTGCACCTTGGCCAGCGTGATCACCGGCGTGCCCAGCGCGCCGAAGGCCACCGGCGCGGTGTTGGCGATGAGCGAGAGGCCCGAGGCCGCCAGCGGCGAGAAGCCCAGGCCGATGAGGATGGCCGCGGTCACGGCCACCGGCGTGCCGAAGCCCGCCGCGCCCTCGAAGAAGGCGCCGAAGCAGAAGGCGATGAGCAGCAGCTGGATGCGCCGGTCTTCGGTGATGCCCGAGAGCGAATCCTGCAGCACCTTGAAGCTGCCGTTCTGCTCGGTGAGCTGGTGCAGGAAGATGATGTTCAGCACGATCCAGCCGATGGGCAGCAGGCCGGTGAGACCGCCCAGGAAGGCTGCGCGGCCCGCCATGTCGGCCGGCATGCCGTAGGCGAAGATGGCCACCAGAAGCGCCGCGATGAGGCCCATGCCCGCGGCGATGTGCGCCTTGATGTGAAAGAACCCCAGCGCCGCCAGCATCACCACCACAGGGATGGCGGCCAGTGCCGTGGAGATGATCATGTTGCCGAAGGGGTCGTAGATCTGCTGCCACGTCATGGGCGAGGTCTCCGTTTGTTGGTGTTGAGTTGGTCGGAAAAACGGGCCCTGCAGGGCCCGGCCAGCGAATGTACGGGCGCCACCGTACGCCTGTTTTGAAGAAATTTCAGGCGGGCTTTGAGATTTCTTGGCTGGCCGGCACGCCCGCGCCCTGGACCAGCCAGTCGACGAAGGCCGCGCATTCCCAGCGCTCCATCGTCCCGGGCTTCCAGCAGATGTAGTTGGCGTTGGGCGAAGGCACCGAGCGCGTCGACAGGCGCAGCAGGCGGCCGCTGTCGAACCAGGCCGCGCCCATGTCCAGCCGCACCAGCGCCACGCCGAAGCCGGCCGCGGCGGCGTCGTACACCAGGCCCAGGTCGTTGCACTGCGCGCCCGAGTCGGGCTCGGGCAGCGACAGGCCGCAGGCCGAGAACCAGGTGCTCCAGGGTTCCAGCGGGCTGCGCACGAAGCGGGCCTGGCTGACCTCGGCCAGCGTCCGGAAGCCGGTGAAGGGCCCGTTTTCCGCCAGGTAGCCAGGGCTGCAGGCGGGTGTGACCTCGCCGGTGGCGGCCAGGCGGTACTCGCGGTCGGTGTAGCCGCCGGGGCCGAAGCGCACCTCCAGGTCGGCGTCCTCGCCGATCACGTCCAAGAGCGGAATGGACACCTGCAGCGTCAGCTCCACCTCGGGATAGGCGGTGCGGAAAGTTTCCAGCCGGGGCAGCACGTGGGTGCGGGCGAAGGTGGGCGTGAGGGCCACCTTCAGCCGGGTCGGCGGCTCGCCGTCCCGGCGCACCGGCAGGTGCTGCAGTGCGCCCAGTCCGGTGCGCACCTGCGCGAGGTAGGCAGCGCCTTCGGCGGTGAGCGCGAAGTCGCTGCGCGCAAAAAGTCTGAACCCGATGTGCGCCTCCAGCTGGCGCACCCGGTGGCTGACTGCGCTGACCGTCACGCACAGCTCGTCCGCCGTGCGCGTTGCGCTGCGCAGGCGCGCCAGCGTCTCGAAGGTCACCAGGCACTGGATCGGTGGAATGGCGCGGAAGGACATCGTCGGGCGCGGCGGACTGGTTCAGTCGTCGAAGAAGTTCACCGGCAGGCCCGGCGAGTCGACGCGGGTGTGCAGCACGCTGCCGGAATCGGGCAGCCGGGCCAGTTCGGCGCTGCCGCGGCCGTGGCGCCCGGTGGTGACGAAGAGCGTGCGCAGGTCGTCACCGCCGAAGCAGGGCATGGTGGGGCACTGCGCGGGCACCGGCAGGGCCTGCAGCGGCGTGCCACCTGCATCCAGGCACAGCACCTGCCCGCCTTCGTACATTGCCACCCAGTAGCGGCCCTGCGCATCGACGCTGGCGCCATCGGGCCGGCCGCCATAGCCCTCGGGCCGATCGGCGCTCCAGCCCTCGGGCTTGCCGGCAAAGCGGTGGAACACGCGCTCGTTCGACAGCAGGTTGGCTTGCGGCTCCCAGTTCCAGGCACGCACCGTGTGCGTGGGGGTGTCGGCCCAGTACATGGAGCGGGCATCAGGCGCAAACGCCAGGCCGTTGGCGGTGGTGGCGCCCTCGGCCATCACCTCCAGCCGGGGCTCGCGCCCGCTGCGCGCGTCCAGGCAGTAGAGCCTGGCGCTGGCCGCGTCCTTCGCTTCGTTGATGGTGCCGGCCCACAGGCGCCCAAGCGGGTCGCACTTGCCGTCGTTGAAGCGCATGGTGCGCACGTCGTGCGCCACCCGCGCCATGGGTTGCAGCGCGCCGCCCCACTCGCGCGCACGGTAGATGCCGTCGCGCAGCGCGATCACCAGGCCGCCGCTGCGCGCGGGGGCCATGCACCCCGGCTCGGTGGGCAGCAGCCAGCGTTCCACGGTGCCGCCGGCCAGCTCGCCGCGGGTGCGCAGCACGGCGCGCCCGGGAATGTCGAGCCAATAGAGCGAGCGCTCATCAGGGTGCCAGAAGGGGGACTCGCCCAGCTCCGACTGGGAGTTCGCAAGGGTTTGCCACATGCGCCTATTGTGCGCGGGCCGGTGCAACGCCTGTTCTGCTGCCTCTAAGTCACTTGCTGCTGCAGCACGTGCGCGTTGCGGCGCATTTCGGCTGAATCGAGATGACAACCTCTGGGTACTGTTGGGGCCCCGGGGAACTGCTTGCAATCACCTCCGACCTCAATGGGATCGGATCGCTTGCTCGCAAAGTCCTGATCAGCTCGGTGACGGCGGCGACCCTGGCACTGACCAGTTCAGCATGCGCTGTATTGCCCTTGATCGAACGTGCGTACACGCTGATGTCGGCAATGCCAATATGGCCATCGCGGAGTCCTACATACCAGTCCGTCACAGAGAGAATCTGGGACGCTTGCAAAGCTCTGCTTTGGCCGGCAAACGAGACTTCCTTGCTGCCGGCGATGCTGCAGGCACTGGCCCCATGCGCCGCGCTGAGCGCAAAGACCAGAAACACGATGTCGCAAACCCTCATCTTTCAGCTCCCATGATGTAGCCAACGATGCTGTCGGCATTGGCACGGGCAATCTGAAAGTCGCCTGTTGAATGAAGCATTTCCTTCGCCTTTCTCATGCCGTACCAGTCATCCGTGGAGTTGAAGACATCGGCGAAATGCGTCGCCTCATGTATCAGGGTTTGAAGCTGCGAATCGTTATCGTAGAAGCGGTGCGTACCGTGAATCCGTGTCGTGCGCCGGAGCCCGCAGAACAATGAAAGGATCGCGATGGTCCGAGTCTTGGTGTCTGGCTTGCAAACCTGGGCGACGACGCCCTGGCGATCGGGCGCCGGGTTGACACAGCCCACGTGCTCATGCGTCGTGGGTGACCAGCGGACGAAATTCTTCGGTTGAAGCCCGCGTAGAACATGCTCGAGCGACTGGATGCCAGTCGCGAGGTAAGGCCGCAGGTCGCTCAGGTGCGCCGTGCGACGGCCCAAGCCAGGATCGCCGAACCACTCAAGTATCCGGTCCTTGGCCAACTGATCCCATCGCTCCAGTTCCCCAAGGCGAAGACCAATGAGTTCGACGGCTTCATCACGCAGTTCCATCATGCGCTGAGCAAACGTCTCGTTCGTCATGTTGGGGCAGATGTTTTCGGTCTGTAGCGACGTTGCAGCCGGGTACTTCACTTGCTCGTCAACGACCTTGCTTGCCACCAGGTGCTGGTCAATCCCCGGCTTCCACAGCGGGATGCCAGATTTGCCGCCGAAATCTCCGTCGTCGAAGGACGAGTTGCTTTGCAGCGTGGAGACAAGGGGCTGCGGTTCGGGGCATTGGCAGACGCACAAGTCGCCTTCAAGCGCCACCTCGGTGATATACCCAATACGCCTGGGGCCACCGGCCTTGGCGATGATTCCTATGCTGCCGCACGCCTCGCAACGGACACGACCACCAATGATGGCGACCTGATGCCCCATGATCTTCATCGTGAATGGCGGCGTGTACGGCAGGATGCGCCCACCGCGCGCGGGTGGATCGCCCACCACGAGCTGTCTTCGTTGCATGTCGTTCTACTCCCTGAAAAGGGGACGACTCTGTCACGAACGATCCGCGCAATGCCGTCGTCGCCGGCCCTCGTGCGCCACTCAGTCGGGCGAAGCGCGAAAAAATGCCCGCCGGAGCCGAAGCTCGGGCGGGCGAACATCCAAGGGAGACTTGCAGTGATTGCTCTGTGGCCGGCCCGCGGCGGTGGTCTCCGCGGGCCGTGAAATCCGCTCAGCGGTTGTAGGCGGTCTCGCCGTGCGAGGAGATGTCGAGGCCTTCGCGCTCTTCCTCTTCGCTCACACGCAGGCCGATGGTGAGGTCGGCGATCTTGAAGGCGATGAAGGCCACGACGCCCGACCACACGATGGTCAGCAGCACGCCCTTGAGCTGGATCCAGACCTGGTCGAGGATGCCGTTGGACGTCACCGCCACCGTGACCCAGTCGCCCACCAGGCCGGGACCGCCCAGCGCCTGGGTGTTGAACACGCCGGTGAGCAGCGCACCGACGATGCCGCCGACGCCGTGCACGCCGAACACATCCAGCGAGTCGTCGGCACCCAGCAGGCGCTTGAGGCCGTTGACGCCCCACAGGCAGGCGAAGCCGGCGACGAATCCGATGACGATGGCGCCCATCAGGCCCACGTTGCCGGCGGCCGGCGTGATGGCCACCAGGCCGGCGACGGCACCGGATGCAGCACCCAGCATCGAGGCCTTGCCGCGCATCAGCGCTTCACCGATGCACCAGGCCAGCACGGCGGCGGCGGTGGCGGAGAAGGTGTTCATGAAGGCCAGCGTGGCGCTGGTGCCCGCTTCGAGCGCGGAGCCGGCGTTGAAGCCGAACCAGCCCACCCACAGGAGCGAGGCGCCCACCATGGTCAGCGTCAGCGAGTGCGGGGTGAAGGCTTCCTTGCCGTAGCCGATGCGCTTGCCCACCAGGAAGGCACCCACCAGGCCGGCGACGGCGGCGTTGATGTGCACCACGGTGCCGCCTGCGAAGTCCAGCGCACCCCATTGCCAGATCAGGCCGGCCTTGGCGTTCATCGCGTCGACCACGTCCTTGCTGGCGTAGGCGTCCGGCCCCATCCAGAACCAGACCATGTGGGCCAGCGGCGCATAGCTGAAGGTGAACCAGATCGCCATGAACAGCAGCACGGCGGAGAACTTGATGCGCTCGGCGAAGGCGCCCACGATCAGGCAGCAGGTGATGCCGGCGAAGGTGGCCTGGAAGGCGGCGAACAGCAGCTCGGGGATGTACACGCCCTTGCTGAAGGTGGCGCCGGGCGCGAAGGTGCCGGTGCTCGCATCGAAGATGCCCTTCATGAACAGGCGATCGAAGCCGCCGATGAAGGCATTGCCCTCGGTGAACGCCAGGCTGTAGCCGTAGACGAGCCACAGCACCACGATCATCGAGAAGGTGACCATGACCTGCATGAGCACCGACAGCATGTTCTTGCTGCGCACCAGGCCGCCGTAGAACAACGCCAGGCCGGGGACGGTCATCATGATCACCAGCAGCGTGGAGACCAGCATCCAGGAGACGTCGCCCTTGTCGAACTTGGGCGCGGGCGCGGCGGCGGCAGGGGCGGCTTCCGCGGCAGCGGGTGCGGCAGGCGCTGCTGCTGCAGGTGCGGCCGGGGCTGCAGGCGCTGCCGCAGCAGGTGCCTCGGCAGCGGCGGGCG
>NZ_BCUU01000039.1 GCF_001591385.1 Variovorax soli NBRC 106424 | reverse complement strand
CGAAACGGGGGGCGCCGGAGGCTGCGGCTCGACCACGCCGACCGGCGCCGCAGGCGCAGGTTTCGGATCGCGAATGGCCACGGGCCGCGGCGGGGGAGGCGCCTTGACGATTTCCCGCTTGGGCTGGGGTGGTGCAGGGGGTGGGGGCGGCGGAGGTTCGACCGGCTTGGGCGGGTCGATGAACTCCGTCATGATCACCTCCGGCAGCACCACTTCGGCGGCGCGGCGCAACAGTCCGTTTTGCATGGCCCAGAGGGCGGCTACGTGAAACAGCACCACCCCACCGGCGATCAGTGCATTGCGCGAAATCCCGGTCGGCGTCGATTGGAAGCGGTCAGACACGATGAACCATATGACGAGGTGCGGACACGCGAAGCGCCCGCCAGCAGCGGCCAGTGCGGGCCACTGTTATTTATGAAGGATCCACCAGCTTGCCCCGAGAACCAGGATCAAGCTGCAACCGATGGAGAAGAGTGCCATGCCCGGCTTTCCGTGATGGAGCTGGCAAGCTGGATGGCAACCGGGGTGGTGTCGCAATGCAGGGCAGCGACCGGGTGCGAAGCGTTGCACTGGGCAACGACATCCCGCGCGCATCCTTCGCACTGGCCGCACTGGGTGGCCACGCCGAGTTCGAGCTGGACTTCGTCAAAGCTCATCCCGGCGCGCGCATGGCGAGCGATTTCGCGGTCAGAGACTCGACGGCACACACAGACGATCATGGCAAGGGAGCGAAGACTGGCTGGCTGTTGATGGTGTGGCGATTATAAATACGAATCTCTCGCATTTGCAATAAATATGACGCCCACCTGGTATTTGCTGCGCCCCTGGGTGCCACACAAACAAAAAGGGCCCCGAGGGGCCCTTTGGTCAGTGCTGTTGTTTCTGGCGATTATTCGATCTCGCCCATCTGTGATTGCAGGTAGTTCTGCAGCCCCACCTTGCCGACCAGGTCGATCTGGGTCTCGAGGAAGTCGATGTGCTCCTCGGTGTCGTCCAGGATCTTTTGCAGCAGGTCGCGCGAAACATAGTCGCGTACCGATTCGCAATAGGCGATGCCGTCCTTGATGGTGGCCTGCGCGCCCTGTTCGGAAGCGAGGTCGCACGAGAGGATCTCGGGAACGTCTTCGCCGATGCGCAACTTGCCCAGGTCTTGCAGATTGGGCAGGCCGTCCAGGAAGAAGATGCGGTCCATGAGCATGTCGGCATGCTTCATCTCGCCGATCGACTCCTCGTATTCCTTCTTGCCCAGCTTGTCCAGGCCCCAGTGCTTGAGCATCCGGTAGTGCAGGAAGTACTGGTTGATGGCGGTCAGCTCGTTCTTGAGCTGCGCTTGCAGGTGTTCGATGACCTTGGGGTCGCCCTTCATGGTTTTTCCTTCTTATTGGGTGAATAGGTCATTGTCCCGGGTCGCCCTGGCGCCACGCAAGCCAATCCCACGTGCAGCCGGTCTGCATGCGTTTGAGGGTGATAGGCGTTCGTGTTTGCGAATCGGGCCAGGCGGCCGAAAACATAGGTGCCCCCAATGAGTTGAATAGAAGATTACTATCAAATGTGACTGTCATTAGTGTTTATACTATGCCTTCGCAAGCGTTTTTTAACCACTCAGAGGAACTACTGAATGTCCGTGATCAACACCCAAATCAAGCCCTTCAAGGCCAGCGCTTTCAAGAACGGCAAGTTCGTCGAAGTCTCCGACGCAGACGTCAAGGGCAAGTGGGCGGTCTTCTTCTTCTACCCGGCCGACTTCACCTTCGTGTGCCCGACCGAACTGGGCGACGTGGCTGATCACTACGCTGAATTCCAGAAGCTGGGCGTGGAGATCTACTCCGTATCGACCGACACGCATTTCACCCACAAGGCTTGGCACGACTCGTCGGAAACCATCGGCAAGATCAAGTACCCGATGATCGGCGACCCGACACTGGCCATCAGCCGCAACTTCGAAGTCCTGCGCGAAGACCAGGGCCTGGCCAACCGCGGCACCTACATCGTCGACCCGCAAGGCGTGATCCAGGCCGTGGAAATCACCGCCGAAGGCATCGGCCGTGACGCCAAGGACCTGCTGCGCAAGGTCAAGGCCGCCCAGTACGTGGCTGCCCACCCCGGTGAAGTCTGCCCCGCCAAGTGGGAGGAAGGCGCTGCCACGCTGAAGCCTTCGCTCGACCTGGTCGGCAAGATCTAAGCACCCTCAAAGAACACTGGTTCGATGACGAAGCCCGGGTGCACTCCCGTGCCCGGGCTTTTTTGTTTCTTTTGCACCTGAGAAAGTGAGTCCTTCATGCTCGACGCAGCCACCAAAGCCCAACTGAAGAGTTACCTCGAACGCGCCACGCAGCCGATCGAGATCGTCGCCTCGCTCGACGACAGCAAGGCCTCGGGCGAACTGCAGGCGCTGCTGAAGGACATTGCGGAGGCATCGCCGCTGGTCAAGGTGACGGAAAGCCGCGACGACAACCAGCGCAAGCCCTCTTTTTCCATCAACCGTCCCAGCGAAAACCACGGCCCCCGCTTTGCCGGCCTGCCGATGGGACACGAATTCACCTCGCTGGTGCTGGCGCTTCTGCAAGTGGGCGGCTATCCGCCCAAGGTCGAGCCCGAGGTGCTGCAGCAGATCCGCGAGCTGGACGGCGACTTCGAGTTCGAGATCTACATCTCGCTCACCTGCCACAACTGCCCCGACGTGGTCCAGGCCCTGAACCTCATGGCCGTGCAGAACCCGCGCATCCGCGCCACCATGATCGACGGCGCGCTGTTCCAGGACGAGGTCAAGGAACGCCAGATCATGGCGGTGCCCACCGTGTTCCTCAACGGCACCGAGTTCGGCCAGGGCCGCATGACGCTGGAAGAGATCCTCGCGAAGATCGACGTGAGCGGCGTGGAGCGCGAAGCCAGGAAGATCGATGCCAAGGACCCGTTCGACGTGCTGATCGTGGGCGGCGGCCCGGCTGGTGCCGCGGCGGCCGTCTACGCGGCTCGCAAGGGCATTCGCACAGGTGTGGCCTCCGAGCGCTTCGGCGGCCAGGTGCTGGACACCATGGGCATCGAGAACTTCATCTCGGTCAAGGAGACCGAAGGCCCCAAGTTCGCGCTGGCCCTGGAAGAACACGTGCGCCACTACGACGTCGACATCATGAACCTGCAGCGCGCCAAGGCGCTGGTGCCGGGCAATGACCTGATCGAGCTGCAACTGGAAAGCGGCGCGACGCTCAAGGCCAAGTCGCTGATCATTTCCACCGGTGCGCGCTGGCGCAACATCAACGTGCCGGGCGAGCAGGAATACAAGAACAAGGGCGTGGCCTATTGCCCGCACTGCGACGGCCCGCTGTTCAAGGGCAAGCGCGTGGCAGTCATCGGCGGCGGCAACTCGGGTGTCGAGGCGGCCATCGACCTGGCGGGCATCGTGGGCCACGTGACGCTGATCGAGTACGACACGCAGTTGCGTGCCGATGCCGTGCTGCAGCGCAAGCTCGGCAGCCTGCCCAACGTGAAGGTGATCACCAACGCCCAGACGACGGAAATCACCGGCGACGGCCAGAAGCTGAACGGCCTGACCTACAAGGACCGCGCCAGCGGCGAAACGCACAGCGTGGAACTGGAAGGCGTGTTCATCCAGATCGGCCTGGTGCCCAACACCGACTGGCTCAAGGGCACGATCGAGCTGTCGCGCCACGGCGAGATCGTGGTGGACGAGCGCGGCCAGACCTCGGTGCCCGGCGTGTTCGCCGCGGGCGATGCCACAACGGTGCCGTTCAAGCAGATCATCATCGCGGCCGGCGACGGTGCGAAGGCCGCGCTGGGTGCCTTCGATCACCTCATCCGCACCTCGGCGCCGGCCTGAGCGCGCGCCGGCCGGGCGGGGCGGCTCAGTAGATGAGCCGCTCCGGCCGCAGTTCCTGCAGGATGGTCGTGGCGATCTCCTCGATCGACTTTGTGGTCGTGGACAGCCACCGGATGCCCGAGCGCCGCATCATGGCCTCGGCTTCCGAGACCTCGTTGCGGCAATTCTCCAGGCTGGCATAGCGCGATCCGGGGCGCCGCTCGTTGCGGATCTCGGCCAGGCGCTCCGGCTGGATCGTCAGGCCGAAGATCTTCTTGCGATGCGGCAGCAGCGCCGGTGGCAATTGCCGCCGGTCGAAGTCTTCCGGAATGAGCGGATAGTTGGCCGCCTTCAATCCATGCTGCATGGCCAGGTAGAGCGACGTGGGCGTCTTGCCGCTGCGGCTCACGCCCACCAGGATGACGTCGGCTCCTTCCAGGTCGCGGTTGCTCTGCCCGTCGTCGTGCGCCAGGCTGAAGTCGATGGCGGCGATGCGCTCGTTGTATTCCTTGCTCTTGCTGGCGTCGCTGAAGCGGCCGATGCGGTGGTTGGACTTCATCGCCAGCTCGATCTCCAGCGGGCGCACGAAGGTGCCGAACATATCCAGCAGCATGCCCTTGCAGCCGTTTTCGATCACTTCCAGCACTTCCATGTTGGCCAGCGTGGTGAAGACCAGCGGGCGCACGCCCTCGACTTCAGCCGTGTGGTTGATCTGCCGCACCGCCTGGTGCGCCTTGTCGACCGTGTCGGTGAACGGCAGGCGCACGTGGCGCGGCTTGATCTCGAATTGCGCCAAAACGGCGTTGCCGAAGGTTTCGGCGGTGATGCCGGTGCCGTCGGAGACGAAGAATACGGTGCGGTTGGTCATGTGAGCGGTGGCCTTGTCCGTGGCCGCGCCCCATGGGCCGGGCGCGCCTACAATTCCGGGGATTATCAGGACTTCCGGTCGTCCGGCTGGCACCCTGCCAGCATTCCGCACTTCTCATCCATGCGCGCCGCCACTGCACCCAGAGCAACGAGAACGATCGTGCGCCGCCGCCCGCGTGGGATACCGCTTTCAACTTTAGGAGCTTTCCCATGTCTGCACTTTTCGATGCGACCGCCCTGGTCGTACCGTTCGAAAACCTGAGAATGACCGACGTCGAGGCGGTTGGCGGCAAGAACGCCAGCCTCGGCGAGATGATCTCCCAACTGCCGCAGGGCGTTCGCGTGCCCACGGGCTTTGCGACCACGGCGCATGCCTTCCGCCAGTTCCTGGCGCACGACGGCCTGGCCGATCGCATCAACAAGCGCCTGGCCGACCTCAATACCGAAGATGTGCGCGCCCTGGCAGCCGCTGGCGCCGAGATCCGTGCCATGGTCGAAGCCCAGCCTTTCCCGGCCGACCTGCAAAAGGCCATCGCCGACGCGTTCGCCAAGCTGAGCGCGGGCAACCCCAATGCCAGCTTTGCCGTGCGTTCCTCCGCCACGGCAGAAGACCTGCCCGACGCCTCCTTCGCCGGCCAGCAGGAGACCTTCCTGAACGTGGTGGGCATCGACGACATCCTTCACAAGATGAAGGAGGTGTTCGCCTCCCTCTACAACGACCGCGCCATCAGCTACCGTGTGCACAAGGGCTTCGCGCATGACGTGGTGGCCCTGTCGGCCGGCGTGCAGCGCATGGTGCGTTCCGACCTGGGCGCCGCCGGCGTCATGTTCACCATCGACACCGAGTCCGGCTTCGAGGACGTGGTCTTCATCACCTCCAGCTACGGCCTGGGCGAGACGGTGGTGCAGGGCGCCGTGAACCCTGACGAGTTCTATGTGCACAAGCCCACCCTCAAGGCCGGCAAGCGCGCCGTGATCCGACGCAACCTGGGTTCCAAGCTGATCCAGATGGTATTTGCCACCGCTGCCGAGAAGGCCGCCACGGGCAAGCTGGTCAAGACCACCGACGTGCCGACCGAGCAGCGCAACCGCTACTCGCTCAGCGATGCCGACGTCGAGCAGCTGGCCAGGTACGCGCTCGTGATCGAGCAGCACTACGGCCGTCCGATGGACATCGAGTGGGGCAAGGACGGCACCGACGGCCAGCTCTACATCCTGCAGGCCCGCCCCGAGACGGTGAAGAGCCAGCAGCAGGGCAAGTCGGAGCAGCGCTACAAGCTCAAGGGCCGCAGCAGCGTGCTGGCCGAGGGCCGCGCCATCGGCCAGAAAGTGGGCACCGGCCCGGTTCGCCTGGTGCACCACATCAGCGAAATGGACAAGGTGCAGCCCGGCGACGTGCTGGTCACCGACATGACCGATCCCAACTGGGAGCCGGTGATGAAGCGCGCCAGCGCCATCGTGACCAACCGCGGCGGCCGTACCTGCCACGCGGCCATCATCGCGCGCGAGCTGGGCATTCCGGCCGTGGTGGGCTGCGGCAATGCCACCGAACTGCTCAAGGACGGCACGCTGGTGACGGTGAGCTGCTCGGAAGGCGACACCGGCCACATCTACGACGGCTTGCTCGAAACCGAGGTGACGGAGGTCAAGCGCGGGGAGATGCCGCCCATCGACGTGCAGATCACGATGAACATCGGCAATCCGCAGCTGGCCTTCGACTTTGCGCAGCTGCCCAACCACGGCGTGGGCCTGGCGCGGCTGGAATTCATCATCAACAACAACATCGGCGTTCATCCGAAGGCCATCCTCGACTATCCCAATGTCGACAACGACCTGAAGAAGGCGGTGGAGTCGGTGGCGCGCGGCCACGCCTCGCCGCGTGCCTTCTACGTCGACAAGGTCGCGGAAGGCGTGGCCACCATCGCGGCTGCGTTCTGGCCCAAGAAGGTGATCGTGCGCCTGTCGGACTTCAAGTCCAACGAATATCGCAAGCTCATCGGCGGCTCGCGCTACGAGCCCGAGGAAGAAAATCCGATGCTGGGCTTCCGCGGCGCGGCACGCTACCTCAGCAAGGACTTCGGCGAGGCCTTCGCCATGGAGTGCGAGGCGCTCAAGCGCGTGCGCAACGACATGGGCCTGACCAATGTGCAGATCATGGTGCCCTTCGTGCGTACGCTCGGCCAGGCCGAGCGCGTGACGCAACTGCTGGCGGCCCAGGGCCTCAAGCGCGGCGAGAACGACCTCAAGCTGATCATGATGTGCGAGGTGCCGAGCAACGCCATCCTGGCGGATGAGTTCCTCGAGTATTTCGACGGCTTCTCCATCGGCTCGAACGACCTGACGCAGCTCACCCTGGGCCTGGACCGCGACTCCGGCCTTGAGTTGCTGGCGGCCGATTTCGACGAGCGCGATCCGGCGGTCAAGGCGATGCTGGCGCGTGCCATCAAGGCCTGCAATGCCAGGGACGCTTATGTCGGCATCTGCGGACAGGGCCCCAGCGACCACCCCGACTTTGCCGTCTGGCTGGTGGAGCAGGGCATCAAGTCGATTTCGCTCAACCCGGACAGCGTGATCGACACCTGGCAGCAGCTGGCTTCGGCGGCCAAGAAGTAACGCTGCTTGGCGCATGGAATGTGGCCCGGCGGCTGTTGCCCTCGGGCCACATTTTTTTTCACGATTTCCCTGCCGTCAGCGGCGCGTCAGGCGGCTCGGCATTGCATGCGAAAGCTTACCTGTGTCACATTTGGCGCCACAGGGGAGTTTTGCTGAGTTTTCACGAAGAAGGCCCTCAACGTGGGGTCTCGCTAACAGGCCAGCATTCACTTCGAGAAAACAGCCAATGATCCTATTCAAGACCGAAGCGGGCCAGCGGGCCATCAAGGACCGCTCCGTCATCGTGACGCCCCGCCAGCGCTCGGCGTTCATCCTGTTCGACGGCAAACGGTCGATGGACGAGGTGGTCGCCGCGGGCTTGGGGGTGACGCGGGAAGATGTCGAGCAGATGGTGGCGCTGGGGCTGCTGGTGCCTGCCGATGGGGCGGCGCCTGTTGTGCAAACCGCCGCGGCGCCCAGCCCGGCAGCCGTTGCGGCGCCTTCGCCGGTCCCTGCCGACACCCCGGCCGCCGCGCCCATGAGCCACCAGCAGCGTTATCAGGCGGCCTACCCGATCGCGACCCGGCTCACGGCGGCCCTCGGGCTTCGGGGCTTCAAGCTCAACCTTGCCGTCGAGGCGGCGGCCAACTGGGAAGAACTGGTGGGCTTGGCGCCCAAGATCCGTGCCGCGGTCGGCACAGACCGGGCGGTCGAATTGGACCGTGCCCTGGGCATCTGAGCGCCTGGCCCACTTGGGCAAGTCGGCAGAAGCTGCTATAATCGCGGGCTTCGCCTTGCCACACTGCATTTGACGCTGCGGGTGGCTTTCAATCTCCGCCTGGCGGACAGGTTGCAACCAAGGGGCGCGAAATTTCCGCAAGCAATCCGGCCCCGTTGCCTTGGCATTGCGTACAGCGGCAAGGTGGCGCACGCCACCCGACTTTTCGCCTCCAGGAAGCGGCCCAACGCCAGGCCCACATCCAAAAGGAGTGCCATGCGTCACTACGAAATCATTTTGCTGATCCACCCGGATCAGAGCGAGCAAGTTCCCGCCATGCTGGAGCGCTACAAGGGCATGATCACCGCCGGCAACGGCAAGATCCATCGCGTGGAAGACTGGGGCCGCCGCCAACTGGCCTACCAGATCAACAAGCTGAGCAAGGCCCATTACCTGTGCGTCAACATCGAAGCCGACCAGGCTGTGATGGCTGAACTGGAGCACGCCTTCAAGTTCAACGACGCCGTCCTGCGCCACCTGACCGTGCAGAAGAAGAAGGCCGAGACCGCTCCTTCGTCGATGATGAAGACCGTCGAGCGCGAAGAAGCCCGCAAGGCCCAGCAAGCCGAGTACGCTGCCGCGAACAACAACGGTTGATGCGAAGGGCCCCGCTGTGGCAGCCAATCAGCTGGTGCTGACTGCCTGCCTCGCCGAACGCGGATCCTTGCGATACACGCCCGCCGGATTGCCGGCCCTTGACCTCAAGCTCGAACACGAGTCGCAGGTCGAAGACGCCGGGCAACGCAGGCAGGTGAAGGCGGCCTTGAAGGCCGTCGCCTTCGGCAGCAATGCCGAGAGGCTCGCAGGGCAGGCACTGGGAAGCATCTGGACATTCCAGGGCTTTCTCGCCACTCCCGGTTCGGCCAAGCACCCGGTTCTGCACATCCAGGATTTTCAGCAAGATTAATTTTCGAAAGAGGTCCCGAAATGGCCACGTTCAAGAAATTCAACAAAGACAAGCGCCCGAAGCGCAACACCCAGTCGCTGCTGTTCAAGCGCAAGCGCTTCTGCCGCTTCACCGTCGCTGGCGTCGAAGAAATCGACTACAAGGATGTCGACACGCTGCGTGACTTCATCAGCGAAAACGGCAAGATCATCCCCGCGCGCCTGACCGGCACGCGTGCCATCTATCAGCGCCAGCTGAACACCGCGATCAAGCGCGCCCGCTTCCTCGCGCTGGTGCCCTACACCGACCAGCACCGCGTCTAAGGAGAGGTTCACATGCAAATCATTCTTCTGGACAAGGTCGTCAACCTGGGTGCCCTGGGTGACATCGTCAAGGTCAAGGACGGCTACGCCCGCAACTTCCTGATTCCGTCGGGTCGTGCTCGCCGCGCCACCGAAGCCAACAAGGCCGAATTCGCCGCCAAGCGCGCCGAACTCGAGAAGGCTGCCGCCGCCAAGCTGGCCGAAGCCCAAGCCCAGGGCGAGAAGCTCGCCGGCGCCTCGATCAAGCTGACGCAGAAGGCCGGCGTGGACGGCCGCCTGTTCGGCTCGGTCACCAACCACGACGTGGCCGAAGAGCTGAACAAGCTCGGCTACAAGGTGGTGAAGTCGCAGGTGCGCATGCCCAACGGCCCCATCAAGATCGTTGGCGACAGCACTGTGTCGGTGTCGCTGCACACCGACGTGACCGTCGAGATCAACGTCACGGTCTACGGCGAAAGCGCCTGATTCCGAGCGCCTCGTGCGCTTCGATGCAAAGGCCGCCTCCGGGCGGCCTTTGTTTTTTTGCATGCCGAGTTGTCCCGGCCGGTGCACTGGAAGATCACCGGTTATGCACAGCCTTGTCCAGTGACGGCAGGCGTCCGGCGCCTTAGCATGCAGGGCTTCAAGAAATCTATGTCAGCAGTTTTTTCTTACGCAGACAACGACCCGTCGAGCGACCGCCAGGTGGCTCAACTGCGCGTTCCACCCCATTCCATCGAAGCCGAATCCAGCGTGCTGGGTGGCCTGTTGCTCGACAACGGCGCCTGGGACCGCGTCGGCGACCTGCTGGTGGAAGGCGACTTCTACCGGCACGAACACAAGCTGATCTTCACGGCGATGGAGCAGCTGATCAACGCCAGCAAGCCGGCGGATGTGATCACCGTCTACGAGAAGCTGCAGAACCTGGGCAAGATCGAGGAAATCCAGGGCGGCCTGGTGTACCTGAACACGCTGGCGCAGTACGTGCCCAGCGCGAGCAACATCCGCCGCTACGCAGAGATCGTGCGCGAGCGCTCCATCCTGCGCAAGCTGGTGAGCGCCAGCGACGAGATCGCCACCAATGCCTTCAATCCCCAAGGCAAGGGGGTCGACAAGATCCTGGACGAGGCCGAGCAGAAGATCTTCAACATCGGCGAAGAGGGCGCGCGCTCGCAGCAGGGCTTCCAGAGCATGGACACCCTGGTGGTGGAGTTGCTGGACCGCGTGACCGAGATGGCCGACAACCCGAACGACATCACCGGCGTTCGCACGGGCTTCTACGAATTCGACAAGATGACCTCGGGCCTGCAGCCGGGCGACATGATCGTGCTGGCCGCGCGTCCTTCCATGGGCAAGACCTCGCTCGCCATCAACATCGCCGAGCATGTGGCCATCGAGGAAGGGCTGCCGGTGGCGGTGTTCTCCATGGAAATGGGCGCCTCGCAGCTGGCCGTGCGTATCGTGGGCTCCATCGGACGCATCGACCAGGGCCACCTTCGCACCGGCCGCCTCACCGACGAGGAATGGCCGCGCCTGACCGAGGCCATCGAGAAGCTGCGCACCGTGTCGCTGCACATCGACGAGACGCCGGGCCTGTCGACCAGCGAACTGCGCGCGAACTCGCGGCGGCTGGCGCGCCAGTACGGGCGGCTGGGCCTGATCGTGGTGGACTACCTGCAACTCATGAGCGTGTCCAGCGGCATGAGCGACGAGAACCGTGCCACCGCCGTGGGCGAAATCTCGCGCGGGCTGAAGATGCTGGCCAAGGAACTCAAGTGCCCGGTGATCGCGCTGTCGCAGCTCAGCCGCGGCGTGGAAAGCCGTACCGACAAGCGCCCGATGATGAGCGACCTGCGCGAGTCCGGGGCCATCGAGCAGGACGCGGACATCATCATGTTCATCTACCGCGACGACTACTACAACAAGGACTCGAAGGAGCCGGGCGTGGCCGAGGTGATCATCAGCAAGCACCGCAACGGGCCCACCGGCACCGTCAAGCTGGCCTTCCTGAAGCCGCTCACCAAGTTCGAGAACCTGGCTGGCGGCGGGGCCGAGTTCTGAAGTTCTGAAGCGGGGCGGCCGCTAGGCCATGCGCATGGGGTCGGCCTCGAGCCGGCGCAGCATCTCGGCCAGCGTCTTGCCTTCCTCGTCGCGGAAGCGCTCGGGCAGCACCTCGATGTCGTCGATGCGATCGATGCGAAATCCGCGGAAGTCCTCGCGCAGCTCGCACCACGCCGAGAACGTCCACACCTTGCCCCAGTAGAAGCAGCCCAGCGGCCGCACTACGCGCTGCGTAGGCGCGCCGATCACGTCGTGATAGCGCATGCGCAGCTTGTGGCGCGATTGCACGGCCTCGCGCAAGGTCTGCAGCCGCATGCGCGTCGCGTCGTCCAGCGCCCAGGAGGGCGTGGGTGCGAACAAGGCCAGGCTTTCGGCCGTTGCGCGCGCCACCGGCGGCAAGACGGAAACCACCTTGCCGATGGCCGTCTGGATGTCGCGTGCCATGGCCGGGTCGACCCAGCTTTGCGCCAGGCGAGCCGCCGCCACCAGCGCGGTGGCTTCGTCCTGCGTGAACATCAGCGGCGGAAGGTCGAAGCCCGTGCCCAGGCGGTAGCCGACGCCGGCTTCGCCCTCGATGGGCACGCCCTGCACCTGGAGGTCGGCCACGTCGCGGTAGATGGTTCGCTCCGACACCTCCAGCCGCTGGGCCAGGAAGGCCGCGGTCGTGAGACGGCGGCCCCGGATGAGTTGGACGATCTGGAACAGGCGGTCGGCACGGCGCATCGTTGGGGGACGTCAGTTGAACAGCACGCCGATGTGGACGTCGACCTGGTCGGGGCCGCCGTAGGACTCGAAGTCGCTGCGATAGGTGCGGCGGATCTCGGGGTGCTCGTCGAAATACTGCCAGACGGCGTCCCACACGGCCAGCACCATCTGCGGCATCCGCCCCTGGCCGCTGAAGACCAGGTAGTCGCCCGCCTCGATGTGAACCGTGGCCGGCTCGCCGGCGACGGCCACGCCCGCGGTCATGTCGAAGGCGCCGTCATGTCCCGACTCGTAGCTGGAGTACACGCCGTACAGGCGCATGTCGCCCACGCGGTGCGGCGCCTCGTAGGCGCACTCGTCGAAGAACTGGTCCCAGAGCTTGCCGATGCGTGCGGACTGGGGATCGCGCTCGTCCTTATTGCAGGTGCGCGTGGTGAGGCCGGCGACACTGAAGGCCTCGCGTCGTCGAAGTTGCGGTTGCATTTCCAGACTCCTCTTGGGATCGATCAAAGGCAGCCCGGCCGCGCGCACTCGTGGTGCACGCAGGCGGGCCGCACTTTGTACTCGTTGTGGTTCGGGCTTGCCAATGACCCCGAACGACTGGGGTCTTGCCGGCCATCCGCGCCATGCGCAGGTGGCTGCCCGTGCTTCATTTCAGCGCATGCAGGCCCACCACGTTGCCTTCCGTATCGCGGACGTGGGCGAAGAAGCCCATGCCGGGCGGCAGCGCGGTTTTCTGCACGACGATGCCGCCGCCGGCCGTCTTGGCGCGCGACAGTGCGGCATCGATGCTGGGTTCGCAGTCCAGGTAGATGCGCACCCCGTGCCCATTGGCCGAACCGGCATCCGGGCTGGCCTGCAGGCAGCCGCCGGCGGCCGGTTCTTCATACGGAAACACGGCGAGGTTCTGGTCGCCGAACTGCTCGCGCCGAAGCGCCCGGGCCAGCATGACCTCGTAGAAGCGCTGGGCGCGGTCCATGTCGGCGACGGGGATTTCGAACCAGTTGATGGTGTTGGCCATGAGAGCGCTCCTTGTTCCGGGAATGGTGTGGAAAAACCGAGAGCGTGATGCTGCGCGCCAGCTCCTGACAACGTGTTGTCAGGAGCATGGCGTCGCAGCTTCCGGCCAACCGCCGGACTGAATGGGAGGCGTTGCCTAGAGAACGTCGCTCGCGAAATCCGCCAGGCGCGAGCGCTCGCCGCGCGCCAGCGTGATGTGCCCGCCGTGCGGCCATCCCTTGAAGCGATCCACCGCGTAGGTGAGGCCCGAGGAGCCTTCGGTGAGGTAGGGCGTGTCGATCTGCGCGATGTTGCCCATGCAGATGATCTTGGTGCCGGGCCCCGCACGCGTAATCAAGGTCTTCATCTGCTTGGGCGTGAGGTTCTGCGCCTCGTCGATGATGACGTACTTGTTCATGAAGGTGCGTCCGCGCATGAAGTTCATGCTCTTGATCTTGATGCGGCTGCGGATGAGCTCGTTGGTGGCGGCGCGGCCCCATTCGCCCGCGCCGCTGCCGTCGCCCTTGGCCAGGAACTCCAGGTTGTCGTCCAGCGCGCCCATCCACGGGCCCATCTTTTCCTCTTCGGTGCCCGGCAGGAAACCGATGTCCTCGCCCACGCTGACGGTGGCGCGGGTCATGATGATCTCGGTGTAGCGGCGGTCGTCCAGTACTTGCGTCAGGCCGGAGGCCAGGGCCATCAGCGTCTTGCCGGTGCCGGCCGTGCCGGTGAGGGTGACGAAGTCGACGTCCGGGTCCATCAGCAGGTTCATCGCGAAGTTCTGCTCGCGATTGCGCGTGGTCACACCCCACACCGCGTTCTTGCCGGACGAGTAGTCCTTCAGCGTCTTGAGCACGGCGGTGTTCTCGCGGATCTCGGTGACGCGGGCATACATGCTCGGCTCGCCGGGTGCCTCGAAATACACGAACTGGTTGATGAACAGACTGGGCACCAGCGGCCCGCTGATGCGGTAGAAGGTGCTGCTGCCGCTTTGCCAGCTTTCCACCGTCTTGCTCTGGCGGGTCCAGAAGTCGGGCGGCAGGGCCAGCGAACCCGAATAGAGCAGGTCGCCGTCTTCCAGCGTCTTGTCGTTCTGGTAGTCGTCGGCGGCCAGGCCCAAGGCGCGCGCCTTGACGCGCATGTTGATGTCCTTGGACACCAGCACCACGTCGCGCTTGGGCCGGTCGGGCGCCTCGGTGGCGTAGCGGTCGCGCAGGGCCTGCACCACGCCCAGGATCTGGTTGTCGGCCTTGCCTTGCGGCAGGCTGGTGGGCAGCGTGTATTCCAGGGGGGAGGTCTGGAAGAACAGCCGACCGCCGGCTTCGCGGTGGCCGGTGGAGTCGAGCTGCAGGCCCTTGGCGATGTCGGCCCCCTGGGCGGCAGCCAGCGCGTCCAGCGTGCGGCTGCTCTGGCGGCCGTTGCGGGCGACTTCGGTGGTGCCTTTCTTGTGGCCGTCGAGCTCTTCCAGCACGATCATCGGCAGGAAGATGTCGTGCTCCTCGAAGCGGAACAGGCAGGTCGGGTCGTGCAGCAGCACGTTGGTGTCGAGCACGAAGAGCTTGGTGGCGCCGTCCGATTTGGCGCGTTTGGCGCGCGGCGCTTGCTGCGGCGCCAAAGAGGGCACCGGCGCCTGCGCGTCGCCGCTGCGGCGTTTGGTCTTTGCCGCGGGAGCGGCCGGGGCAGGCGCCTTCAGCAGCGCCGGCGTGTTGTCCTGGACTGCGCCGCCGGCATCCTCGCTGTGGCGGTCGAAGAGTTCCAGTGCCTGCGGGCCGGCGGGGGCTCGATCGTCAGAGCGACGATCGGTGGCGCGGCGTGAGCCCTTGTGCGAGGTGCGGGCCGGTGCGTCGAGCGCGTCCGGCGAGAGGAAGGCAGCGCGTTTCGTGGGGGCGGGAGGCAGGGGCATGTGGCGGTTCGCTCGCTGGAAATGAGGGGAAGTGAAGGCCAGAAAACGAAAAAGCCGCCTTAGACCTAAGGCGGCTTTGTTCGTTGGATGCGGTTGCGGGCGTCAACGGCATGAGCCCATTATGCACACCGCGTGTGACAGCAACCGCTGCCGTTGCGAACCACCAACGTGATTGCGCAAAAGAACACGAATCAGGACGATCAGGCAGCCTTCTTGAGCGCCTTGACCGCCTTGAGCACGTCGTCGACATGGCCGGGGACCTTCAGGCCGCGCCATTCGGCCTTGAGGATGCCGTCGGCGCCGATGAGGAAGGTGCTGCGCTCGATGCCCTTGACCTTCTTGCCGTACATGATCTTGTTCTTGACCACGCCGAACATGTGGCACATCTTTTCTTCGGTGTCGGCGATGAGTTCGAAGGGCAGCTCGAGCTTGGCCTTGAATTCGTCATGCGACTTCATGTTGTCGCGCGAGACGCCGAACACCGTGGCGCCGGCCTTCTCGAAGTCCTTGAAGCGGTCGCGGAACTGCATGGCTTCGGTGGTGCAGCCGGGCGTGTTGTCCTTGGGATAGAAGTACATCACGACGACGTGGCCCAGATGCGAGGTGTTGGAGACCTTGATCCCGCCGGTAGCGTTGGCTTCGAATTCTGGAATTGGTTTATTGACAACGATCGCCATGAAACTTTGTATCTCCGCTTAGATTCCCTGCAAGGGAAGGTTTGGTCGTTGCTCACCTGTGAGTCCGGGCTCCCGGCAAAAGAACGGAGCACCCGGACGCAACGCGACGGCAGGCATTTCCGATACATTTGCAGCACCGCTCGAATGCGCCCCTACGCATTCGAGGTATTGCGAAACTCCGCGCTCAGAAAAACACGCAGGAATCCCAATGCATTTGGGGCCGGCCGTTGAGTTTGCAACCCGTGATTTTACCCTGAAACGTCGCCCGCCTGATGTGATCGGGTACCGTGAAGGGCCATGCAAGCCGCCTACGCGCCGTCCCCGTTCAGGGGCTCGACGATCAGCGCGGCCACGACATGTCGGCCCTCGGCCGCGAGAATGTTGTAGGTACGACAAGCGGCGCCTGTGTCCATGGTTTCCACGCCCGTTCGCCTGGCCATCAGGCCGGTGAGCCACATGGGCTTGGGAAAGCGGATCTTGCTGCCGGAGCCGAAAATGATGAGTTCGGCGCCCAACTCGACCAGCCGCTCGAAGTGCGCAGGGCCGAGGTCCTCGTAGCGCGGACAGTCCCAGGCGAAGCGCTCTCCGCGCGAGCCGACGACCACGCTGCCGTCCACCTTTTCGTTGTTGACGGCCACCCAGCCGGGGCCATGTGCGGTCAGGGTCTGGACGTCGGACTTGTCGGGCTGGAGCTTCATCGAGAAGAGGCGCTTTCTGTGGTCAAATTATAGGTTTTCCCCAGTAAAAGTACGCCCCGGAGGGCCTTTGAAGACCATTTCCAAATCCGCCAAGCTGGCCAACGTGCTCTACGACATCCGTGGCCCGATCATGGATGCCGCCAAGCAGATGGAGGAAGAAGGGCACAAGATCATCAAGCTGAACATCGGCAACCTGGCTGTATTCGGCTTCGATGCGCCCGAGGAAGTGCAGCAGGACATGATTCGCAACCTGCCCAATTCGGCGGGCTACTCCGACAGCAAGGGCATCTTCGCGGCACGCAAGGCGGTGATGCACTACACCCAGCAGCAGGGCATTGCGGGCGTGACGCTGGACGACATCTACCTGGGCAACGGCGCGAGCGAGCTGATCGCCATGGCCACCAACGCACTGCTGGACGACGGCGACGAGCTGCTGCTGCCCGCACCCGACTATCCGCTGTGGACGGCCGTGACCAGCCTGTCGGGCGGCCGGCCGGTGCACTACGTGTGCGACGAGGCCAACAACTGGATGCCCAACCTGGACGACATCCGCGCCAAGATCACGCCGCGCACCAAGGGCATCGTGGTCATCAACCCGAACAACCCCACCGGCGTGGTGTATTCGGACGAACTGCTCAAGGGCATCGTGCGCATCGCGCGCGAGCACGGGCTGGTCATCCTGGCCGACGAGGTCTACGACAAGGTGCTGTACGACGGCGTGAAGCACACGGCGCTGGGCAGCCTGTCGAGCGATGTGCTCACGCTCACTTTCAATTCGCTGTCCAAGAGCTACCGCTCCTGCGGCTATCGCGCGGGCTGGCTGGTGGTGTCGGGCGACAAGTCGGCCGCGCAGGACTACGTCGAGGGCCTGAACATGCTCTCGAACATGAAGCTGTGCGCCAACGTGCCCGGCCAGTGGGCCATCCAGACGGCGCTGGGCGGCTACCAGAGCATCAACGAACTGGTGGGCGAAGGCGGGCGGCTGCGCCGCCAGCGCGACCTGGCCTACGAGCTGATCACCGCCATTCCGGGCGTGAGCTGCGTCAAGCCGCAAGCGGCGCTCTACATGTTTCCCAAGCTCGATCCCAAGGTCTATCCGGTCGAGGATGACCGCCAGTTCTTCCTGGAACTGCTGCGCGAGACCAAGGTCATGCTGGTGCAGGGCACCGGCTTCAACTGGGGCGCGCCCGACCACTTCCGCATCGTCTTCCTGCCGCACGAGGAAGACCTGCGCGAGGCCATCGGCCGCATCGCCCGCTTCCTCGAACGCTACCGCAAGCGACACAGCGCTTGATTCTTCCCTTACCTTTTCCTGCCTCTGACGCGCGTTGAACCCCAAATGACTGAATCCATGAAACCCATCCAGGTCGGCCTTCTGGGCGCCGGCACCGTCGGCAGCGGCACCTTCAAGGTCCTGGCCCGCAACCAGGAAGAAATCAAGCGCCGCGCCGGCCGCGGCATCGAGATCGCCATGGTGGCCGACCTCGACACCGCGCGCGCCAAGGCGGTGGCCGGCGACGGCGTGCAGGTGGTGAGCGACGCCCGCGCGGTCATCGCCAACCCGGACATCGACATCGTCATCGAGCTGATCGGCGGCTACGGCATCGCCCGCCAGCTGGTGCTGGAAGCCATTGCGGCCGGCAAGCACGTGGTGACGGCCAACAAGGCCCTGCTGGCGGTGCACGGCACCGAGATCTTTGCCGCCGCGCACGAGAAGGGCGTGATGGTGGCCTTCGAAGCCGCCGTGGCCGGCGGCATCCCGATCATCAAGGCGCTGCGCGAAGGCCTCACGGCCAATTCCATCCAGTGGATCGCCGGCATCATCAACGGCACCACCAACTTCATCCTGTCCGAGATGCGCGACAAGGGCCTGGACTTCGACACGGTGCTCAAGGAGGCGCAGCGCCTGGGCTATGCCGAAGCCGACCCGACCTTCGACATCGAAGGTGTGGACGCGGCGCACAAGGTCACGCTGATGAGCGCCATCGCCTTCGGCACGGCGGTGCAGTTCGACAAGGCGCATGTGGAAGGCATCACCAAGCTGGCCGCGCAGGACATCAAGTACGCCGAGCAGCTGGGCTATCGCATCAAGCTGCTGGGCATCACCAAGCGGGTGGCCAAGGGCATCGAGCTGCGCGTGCACCCGAGCCTGGTGCCGTCCAAGCGGCTGCTGGCCAATGTGGAAGGCGCCATGAACGCCGTGGTGGTCAACGGCGACGCCGTCGGCACCACGCTGTACTACGGCAAGGGCGCCGGCAGCGAGCCCACGGCCAGCGCCGTCATCGCCGACCTGGTCGACATCACCCGCCTGCACACCGCCGACGCGGCCCACCGCGTGCCGCACCTGGCGTTCCACCCGAACGCGATGAGCGACCTGCCGATCCTGCCGATGAGCGAGGTCGTGACCAGCTACTACCTGCGCATGCGCGTGGCCGACGAGGCCGGCGTGCTGGCCAAGGTCACCGGCCTGCTGGCCAATGCCGGCATCAGCATCGACGCCGTGCTGCAGCGCGAGGCCGACGAAGTGGGCGGCGAGGGATCCACCCAGACCGACGTGATCATCCTCACGCACGACACGCGCGAAGGCACGCTGGACGACGCCCTGGCGCAGCTGCAGGCGCTGCCCTCGGTGCTGGCGCCGATCGTCCGCCTGCGCAAGGAGGAGCTGTCCTGATGCGCTACCTGTCCACGCGCGGCCACCCCGATCGCCGGCGCTTCTGCGAGATCCTGCTCGAAGGCCTGGCGCCCGACGGCGGCCTCTACCTGCCCGAGCGCTATCCGCAGGTCGATGCCGCGACCCTCGAGCGCTGGCGCAAGCTGCCTTATGCCGAGCTGGCCTTCGAGGTGCTGTCGCTGTACATCGACGACATTCCGCCGGCCGACTTGCGCGCCCTGTGCGCCAAGACCTACACCGAGGAAGTGTTCGGCACGGAAGACATCGTTCCGCTGCGCGAACTGGAAGACGGTGTGTACCTCGAGGCCCTGTCCAACGGCCCGACGCTGGCCTTCAAGGACATGGCCATGCAGCTCCTGGGCAACCTGTTCGAGTACGAACTGGCGCGCCGCGGCGAGGAACTCAACATCCTGGGCGCCACCAGCGGGGACACCGGCAGCGCAGCCGAGTACGCCATGCGCGGCAAGAAGGGCGTGCGCGTCTTCATGACCTCGCCCGACGGCCGCATGAGCCCGTTCCAGCAGGCGCAGATGTTCAGCCTGCAGGACCCGAACATCCACAACCTGGCGATCGAAGGCGTGTTCGACGACTGCCAGGACATCGTCAAGGCGGTCAGCAACGACCTGGAGTTCAAGCGCAAGTACAAGATCGGCACGGTCAACTCGATCAACTGGGCGCGCTTGCTGGCTCAGGTGGTCTACTACTTCGCCGGTTACTTCCAGGCCACGGGCAGCAACGATCAGAAGGTCAGCTTCGCCGTGCCCTCGGGCAATTTCGGCAACGTCTGCGCCGGCCATGTGGCGCGCATGATGGGCCTGCCCATCCACCAGCTGGTGGTGGCCACCAACGAGAACGACGTGCTGGACGAGTTCTTCCGCACCGGCGTGTACCGGGTGCGCGGCGCCGCCGACACGCACGAGACGTCCAGCCCGTCGATGGACATCAGCAAAGCCAGCAACTTCGAGCGCTTCGTGTTCGACCTGCTGGGCCGCGACGCCGCCAAGGCGCGCGCGCTGTTCGAGGGCGAGCTGGGCCAGTCCGGCCGCTTCGACCTGAGTGCCGACCCGGTCTTTGCCGGCGCCAGCGCCCGCTTCGGCTTCGTCAGCAGCCGCAGCACGCATGCCGACCGCATTGCCACCATCCGCGACACGGACAAGCGCTTTGCCACGCTCATCGACACCCACACCGCGGACGGCCTCAAGGCCGCACGCGAGCACCTGACCCCGGGCGTGCCGATGATCGTGCTGGAGACGGCCCTGCCCATCAAGTTCGCCGCCAGCATCGTCGAAGCCCTGGGCCACGAGCCCGACCGGCCGGCACGCTTCGTGGGAATCGAGTCACTGCCAAAGAGGGTTACGCGCCTGCCCAAGGACGTGGACGCCGTCAAGCGATACATTTCGCAGCACTGTGATTGAACATTGAGAAAGAGCCGGCTCGGCAGGTGCAGCGGCACCGCCTTTGCCGGCCGGAGACAACGAGGTAGCGGTGCGATGAAAGTCATCGGTTTTTCGGGGTATTCGGGTTCCGGCAAGACCACGCTGGTCGAGCGCCTCATTCCCGTGCTCAAGCTGCAGGGCCAGCGCGTGTCGGTGGTCAAGCATGCGCACCACAAGTTCGACATCGACCATGCCGGCAAGGACACCTACCGGCACCGCGAGGCGGGCGCCTTCGAGGTGGTGGTGGCGTCGGACAAGCGGCTGGCGCTCATCCGCGAGTTCGAGCAACCGACCCAGCTGAGCGTGCACCATCTCATCGCCGAGCTGTACGACGGCGTGGACTGGGTGCTGGTCGAGGGCTTCAAGCACAGCGACCTGCTGAAGATCGAGGTCTGGCGCCAGCCCGAGCCGGGCTCGGTGGCCCGCCCGCTGCTGTACCCTGAAGACGCCTTCATCTGCGCCGTGGCAACCGACGTCCCCGGCGCGCTGCCCCATCCCACCGCCTTGCCGGTGTTCGACCTGAACGATGCCGATGCCATCGGCCAGTGGCTGCTCGACAGCGCGGACCGCTTCGAATACGACTCCGAACTCTATGTCTGACACCAAGACCCCCGGCGCGCGGCCCCCGCTGATGCCCCTGGACGAAGCGCTCGCGCGCCTGCTGGAGAACGCCGGGCCGCGCCTGGCCACCGAGCGGGTCTCGACCTTCGAGGCCGACGGCCGCGTGCTGGCGCAGGACGTGGTGTCGGCCCTGACGGTGCCGCCGCGCGACAACAGCGCGATGGACGGCTACGCGGTGCGGGCTGCCGATTGCGAGGCGCCGGGTGCCATCCTGTCGGTGGCCCAGCGCATTCCGGCCGGCACGGTAGGTGCGCCGCTGGCGGCCGGCACGGCGGCACGGATCTTCACCGGCGCCCCGATTCCCGAAGGCGCCGATGCCGTCGTCATGCAGGAAGACACGGCGCTGCTCGACGGCGAGAGCGCCCAGGACGCTTTCGGCCGTGTGCGCATCGAGACGCCGCCCGCGGCTGGCCAGTGGATCCGCCGCGCCGGCGAAGACGTGGCGGCCGGCGACGTGGTGCTGCATCGCGGCGAGCGCCTGTCCGCCCAGGCGCTGGGCCTGGCGGCCAGTGTCGGCATGGACATGCTGGAAGTGTCCAGGCGGCCCCGCGTGGCGCTGCTGTCCACGGGCGACGAGCTTGTCATGCCGGGCGAGGTGGCCCCGCAGGACATGAAGCCCGGCGCCATCTACAACTCCAACCGCTTCTTCATGCGCGCGCTGCTGCACCGCCTGGGTTGCGAGGTGAGCGACCTGGGCATCGTGCCCGACAAGCGCGAAGCCACCATCGAGGCGCTGTGCCAGGCGGCGGCCAGCAACGACCTGATCGTGACGACGGGCGGCGTGTCGGTGGGCGAGGAAGACCACATCAAGGCCGCCGTGCAGTGGCTGGGCTCGCTGGAGCTGTGGTCGCTGTCGATGAAGCCGGGCAAGCCCTTCGCCTACGGCCGCATCGGCGATGCGCATGTGTGCGGCCTGCCGGGCAATCCGGTGTCCAGTTTTCTCACCTTTCTTCTGCTCGTGCGGCCCTTCGTGCTGACGCTGCAGGGCGCCAGCCGCGTCGCGCCGCAGCCGGTACCCATGCGTGCGGACTTCGACTGGCCCAGGGCGGATCGCCGCCGCGAATTCCTGCGTGCGCGGCGCAACGCGGCCGGCGGCCTGGATCTGTTCCCGAACCAGAGCTCGGGCGTGCTCACCTCCACCGTGTGGGGCGACGGCGTGATCGACACGCCCGCAGGGCAGCCATTCAAGGCGGGCGACACGGTGCAGTTCATTTCCTTCGCTTCACTTCTGGCGTGACGATGAGCAAACAAGTCACGGTCCGCTATTTCGCCTCGGTGCGGGAGATGCTTGGCAAAGGCAGCGAGACGCTGCAGACGGGCGCGCCCACGCTGGCGGCCCTGCGCGACGAGCTGATTGGCCGCGGCGCGCCCTATGCCGAAGCCCTGGCCCGCGGCAAGGCGGTGCGCATGGCGCTCGACCAGGTGATGAGTGCGGAAACCGCGGCCCTGGACGAGGGCAGCGAAGTCGCGTTCTTCCCGCCTGTCACCGGCGGTTGAGACGGGCGAGCGCTGCGGCTACCGGCCCAGCGCGGCCAGCTTCTTCCGGGCGCTCTCGAGGAGGCCGCCTCGCTCGGCGGCCGGCTGGGCCCTGGTATCGCCCTGCGCAATGATTTCGATGGCACCGGGGGCCGCCAGCTTCTGACCGAACCCTTCGTGTGCTGCGAGGCCGGCGAACTTCCTGCTGGAAATGACATGCACCTTGAGGTGCCGGCCGAGCGACTTCGAGAGCTTCTGGCACGCCGCGGCCATGTCCGATTCGTCCGGCACCCGCTCGCCGTGCACCACCAGCAGTTCCACCGTGGCCTCGCCGTCCTCGCCCAGCAAGAAGGCGCGCAGGACCGAATTCTTGAACTTCGAGCGCAGCATGGCGCGGATGGGCTCCGCCGCGGCAAAGGACTTGAGGGCGATGGACCGCAGTTCGCCGTAGAACACGAAGGACGCATTCGCGCCGACCGTTTCCGGCTCGTCGCCCTGCGCCTTGTGCCGGCTCAGGATGCCGTTCTTGACGAGGTGCTCCAGGGTCTGCTCCACCTCCTGCGCATCGAGCTTCGACGCCTTCGCCAGCTCATTCACCGGCAACCTGGCCGCGGGCTTGGCGAACACGGCCTTCAACAACTTCTGGACTTCGGGCGATAGGAGGAAATCTGCGGCACTCATTCTGGTTGGCGACAACGGGGCCCGGCATTATGGCGGGGCTGCGCAGGCGCTCAGCCGGCCGAGAGTTCGGCGATGAATGCTTCGGCCCGCGGCCACTCGCCGTAGCCGGAGGCCGGATTGAGGTGGCCCACTTCGCCCAGGTCGACCAGTTGGCTGTCCCAGTCCTTGGCCATCTTCTCCACCCGCTCGAAGCGGGCCAGCGGGTCGTTGCGGCTGGCGGCCACGATGCTCGGAAAAGGCAGCCGCGCGCGCGGCACCGGCAACCAGCCGCCCGCACGCAGGGCTTCGATGCTCGGGTAGCCCGCCGGCATCGGCTGCTCGAAGTCGGGCGGCGTGGCCAGCAGCGCGCCTTGCACGGCCCGCTGCGTGCGGTGCGCCCAGTGCATCAGCATCACCACGCCGCCGCTGTGCGCAACGATGACCAGCGGGCCGTCGATGGCTTGCGCGGCGAGTTCGATCGCTTGCACCTTGGCTGCGCAATCCAGGTCGTCGCGGCCCATGGGCGGCACCGTGTGCACGCGCGGCAGGCGCTCGGCCAGCAAGGTCTGCCAATGCAGCGGCACATGGTCGCGCAGGCCGGGGACGATCAGGATGGTCGGCGAAGTGGTCTTGTCGCTCATGGCTTGTAGTCGATCGAGCGCAGCAGCTGGCCGGTGTGCTCGTAGTCGCGCTTCAGTGCGCGGGTCCATTCCTCGGTGCTCTGGGCGGGGTTGGCGGTTTCCATGCCCAGGGCCTGCAGCTGTTCGCGCACGGCCGGCGTGGCGATGGCCTTCTGCAGTTCCGCGCGCAGCTTGCCGCGGATCTCGGCCGGCACATCGGGGGTGGACCACACGCCCGTGCCCATGGTCTGCGTGAGGCCCGCATAGCCCAGCTCGGCCAGCGTCGGCACCTCCGGCAGGAAGGGCGAGCGCTGCGGCGAAGTCACCGCCAGCGGCCTGAGCTTGCCGGCCTTGATCAGCGGCAGCGACGTGCCCATGCCGTCGAACATGAACTGCACCTGCCCGCCCATCACGTCCTGCAGCGCAGGCGGCGAGCCCTTGTAGCCGGCGTGCTCCATGTCCAGGCCGGCGGCGCGGTTGAGCTGCAGCCCTTCGATGTGCGACAGCGAGCCGGGGCTGTACGACGCGTAGGTGGCCTTGCCGGGGTTGGCCTTCACGTACGCCACCATCTCCGCCATGTTGCGGATCGGCAGGCTGGGGTTGGTCACCAGCACCAGCGCCACCTTGGCCACCTCGGCCACCGGTGCCAGGTCTTTGTGCGGGTCGATACGGAACTTGTAGCTGTAGGGGCCTTCGGTTACCAGCGAGTTGGGCGAGAGCACGAAGGTGTAGCCGTCGTGCGGCGCGCTCAGCATGGCGTCCACGGCGATGAGGCCGCCGGCGCCCGGCTTGTTGTCGACGATCACGGCCTGGCCGGTGCTGGCGCGAACGCTCTCGGCAACAGTGCGCGCGATCATGTCCGACGCGCCGCCGGCGGGCGCCGGAATCAGCAGGCGGATGGGGCGGCTGGGCCAGGCGGCCTGGGCATGGGCACCGCTCCACGCGAGCGTGGACAGCAGCGCCACCACGCACGCGCGGCGCGCGGCATTGGGCAGCAAGGTGCGCATGGCTTCAGCCCTCGCTCACGTCGGAGAACTCGCCGCGGCGATGGTTCTCCATCTCCTCGACCAGGATCGGCGCCGCCAGGCTCATGGTGTGCAGGCCCAGGGTGGCGGTGAGCTGCAGCACGGCGGTGATTTCCTCCGGCGTCACGCCCAGCGCCAGCGCGCGGCGGATGTGGCGGCGCACGCCGGGGCCGTACATGTGGGTCACCGATGCGTCGACGGCAATGGCCAGCAGCTCGAAGGTCTTGGGATCGATCACGCCGGAATTCAAAGGCGCGCTCACCATGGACATGAACTTCTCGGTCCACTGCGCGTCCAGCTGCGCCATGGGCTCCCAGTTGCGGTTCCACTGGCCGGCGGCACGCATGGCGTCGCAGATGGGCGTGGCGGGCGGCGGCGGGGATTGGTCGCTTCGCATCGCTCGAACCCTCCTCAGGCGGCCTTGCGCAGGAAGCCTTGCTGCGCGCCCTTGCGGTTGGGCGCGAAGCCGTTGGCCAGGAGCGACTCTTCCGTCGTTTCGTAGAACACGCCGATCTTGCTGATCTCGCGCGCTTCCTTGGCCGTGGCGATGGGGCGGCCGAACTCGCGCGAGATGCGCACCAGCTGTTCCACCTGCTTGACGGTGCTCATCTTCTCGGTGCGCGACTGGTTCCAGAGGTTGTCCTCGATGCCGGTGCGCACATGCAGGCCCATGGCGATGCCCATCATGTTGACGGGCAGCACGTTGCGCATGGAGCTTTCCACGGTGAGCACGGCGCCGTCCGGCACGGCGCGCACGAAGTGGGCCAGGCTGTAGATGTTGGGCGCGTCCATGCCGCCGCCGATGGCCACCCAGTTCATCACCAGCGGGCCCTTGTAGATGCCGCGGCGCATCAGGCGTTCCACCGATTCGAAGCTGTTGATGTTGTAGCACTGGAAGGCGCTCTGGATGCCGGCCTTGTTCAGGCGGCGGATGTGCTCCTCGGCCCAGCCGGGTTGCGCCGGCACGGTCATTTCCTTGTAGGCGTTGTAGACCTCGGGGTCTTCCATCGAGGTGCCCCGGGTGTCGGCGTCGTCCCAGTGCTCGACCACGTTCATCTGCGAGGTGTTGATGGTCACCGTCACCTGGTCGGGCGTGGGCTCGAGCTCGGCCAGCATGTGGCGCGTGTCGTCCGACAGCCACTTGGCGGCGGCGCCTTCGGTCTCGGGCGCGAAGCTGATGGAGCCGCCCACCTGGATGATCATCTCGGGCACCGCCTTGCGCACGCCGGCGATCAGCTCGTTGAACTTGGACAGGCGCTTGGAGCCCTTGCCGTCCAGCTCGCGCACATGCAGGTGCAGCACGGTGGCGCCGGCGTTGTAGCAGTCCACCGCCTTCTGGATCTGCTGCTCCATCGTGACCGGGATGTCTTCCGGGAAGTCGGAAGGCACCCACGACGGTGCGTAGGGCGCGGCGGTGATGATCAGCGGCTGCTGGTTTTCGGGGTAGAGGTGGCCGTCGAGGAAGTTCATTGCATGTCTCCGTTGGGTGGATGTGGATCGGTGGATGTCCCGTGTGCCGCACTGTAGAAATTGCCGCGCGGCCGCGCTTTGCAATCCATGCCAGCCGCTTTGCTTTTCATGCCAGAATGGCCGGCAGCCACAGGAGGTACCGCGATGGGCGCTCGGGTGCGTGCGGCAGCCCTCACCAACTTTTCAGAGGTTGTTCGCGAGCTGGGCTACGACCCGGCCGCGGCGCTGCGCCGCGCCGGCCTGCGCAGCGCCCAGATCCGCGACCCGGACCAGCTCATCGAGTCGCGCGTCGTGGCCCAGCTGCTGGAAGACACCGCCCGCGCAACGGGCTGCGAATCCATCGGACTGCGCATGGCCGAGCAGCGGCAGCTGTCGAACTTCGGCGTGGTGGGCCTGCTGCTCATCCATCAGCCGACGCTGCGGCACGTGCTGCTCACGCTCATCGGCCATGTGCACATGCTCAACGAGTCGCTGGCCATGCAGCTGGAAGATGCGGGTGAGATGGTCATCCTGCGCGAGGACCTGATGGCACCGGTGCCGGCGCGCCAGTCGGTGGAGCTGGCCATCGGCGTGCTCTTTCGCATGTGCGGGGCGCTGCTGGGCGAGCGCTGGAAGCCGGTGAGCGTGTGTTTCGCGCACGGGGCGCCGGCCGACACCACCACACATCGGCGGCTGTTTCGCTGCCGGGTGGAATTCGATGCGGAGTTCACCGGCATCGTCTGCCGCGCCGCCGACCTGGACGTGCCCAACCCTTCCGCCGATCCGGTGCTGGCGCGCTATGCGCTGACGATGGTCGACGCCCTGCCGGCGGCGCAGGAGCAACCCATCGACCAGGCGGTGCGCAAGGCCATCTACCTGATATTGCCCTCCGGCCGCGCGACCTGCGAGTCGGTGGCGCAGGGCCTGGGCCTGAGCATGCGCACGCTGCAGCGTGCGCTGGACGAGCGGGGGGCGAGCTTCAGCGACCTGCTGGGCGAAGTCCGCCACGAACTGGCGCAGCGCTATGTCGGCAGCACCCGCTACAGCCTGGGGCAGGTGGCCTCGCTGCTGGGCTACACCACGCACAGCGCCTTCACGCGCTGGTTCGGCGCGCGTTTCGGCTGTTCGCCCGAAGCGTGGCGCGCAGGCACCGGTGCCAAGCAGGTCCGGCGCAAGGCGGCACGGCCGATCTGAGGCCGGCTCTCCCTCTTGGTGTTTTCACTCACTGGCACGAAAAGCAAAGCCGGTGGCGCGAAAAGCAAAGGACCTGGAGCGGCTCGCCCCGAAGATTCGGCCCCAAGGAAAACAGGAGACAAGCCATCATGAAATTCCCCACCGCCCTCATCAACCGCCGCTGCGCGCTCGCCCTGGCCGCCGCAGCCCTGCTGGCCGGCCAGAACGCGCTGGCGTGGACCGACAAGCCCGTGAAGCTGCTGGTGCCCGCGCCGGCCGGCGGCACGGCCGACGTGTTCGCGCGCCTGATCAGCGACCAGCTGTCCGCCGAGATCGGCCAGCCGGTGGTGGTGGAGAACAAGCCCGGTGCCGGCGGTGCCATCGCCGTGCAGGCGCTGCGCGCCGCGCCGGCCAACGGCCAGACGCTGCTGGTGTGCGCCAGCAACGTGCTGACCGAGGTGCCGCATGTGCTCAAGAGCAATTTCGATCCGCTCAAGGACGTGACGCCGGTCGCGGCGCTGGCCAAGGGCACCATGGTGCTGGTCGGCTCGCCCACGCTGCCGGCCACGGACGTGAAGAGCCTGGTGGCTTACTTCAAGAGCCACCCGGGCGGCAACTTCGCGTCCTACAGCGCCGGCACGAGTTCGCAGTACGCCGGGCTGATCTTCAGCCAGAAGGCGGGCCTGGACCTGCAGCACGTGCCCTTCCCGGGGTCGCCGCCGGCGCTGGTCGAGCTCATGGCCGGCCGCATTCCGGTCATGTTCGACGGCCTCACCACCTCCAAGGCGATGATTGCCAGCGGCAAGCTCAAGGTCTTCGGCGTGGCGGCCAAGTCGCGTTCGCCTCAGCTGCCCGGCGTGCCCACGATGGCGGAGCAGGGCTATCCGGAGCTGGACTTCGGCAACTGGATGGGCGTGATCGCCGCCAGCGGAACCTCGCCCGAACTCGTCGCGAAGATGCACGCGGCTCTGGCGCGCATCGGCGCCAACCCCAAGGTGCGCGAGCGCCTGGCCGCCAACGGCTTCGACCCGGTCGAAGACCAGCCGGCCGACAAGCTGGCCCAGTCGGTGAAGGCCGAGTACGAGCGCAACGGCGCCATCGTCAAGGCCTTCGACATCCGCCTGAACAACTGAGCCGTGGCCGCTTCTAGAGCCGGCGCAGCGCCTGCTCCACCTGCACCCGCAGCGAAGCGCCTGCCGGCGTCATCGGCAGGCGCAGTTCGTCGGCAATCCAACCTTCGTGCGCCAGCGCCGCCTTGAGCGGGCCGGGGTTCGGTTCTGCGAACAGCAGCTCGACGAGCGGCAGCAGGGGCTGCCAGTGTTCGCGGGCGCGTGCCAGCCGGCCTTGCCGGATGTCGTCGATCACCTGCACGAAGCGCTCCGTCTTCAGGTGGGCACTGGCCGCAATCGCGCCGGCGCCGCCCAGGGCCATGGTGGTGAAGATCTGCCCGTCTTCCCCGGCCAGCACCTGCAGGCGGCCGTCGGTGATCAGCGCCTGCGTCTTGCGGGCATCGCCGCCGCAGTCCTTGATGGCGCGGATGCGCGGATGCGCCGCCAACGCCAGCAGGGTCTCGAGAGACAGCGTGGCGCCGGTGCGGTAGGGAATGTCGTAGACGACGACCGGCGCCTCGCTGGCCTGCGCAATCGTCTCGAACCAATGGATCAAGCCGGCCTGCGACGGGCGGATGTAGCTCGGCGCAGGCACCAGCAGCCCGGCCAGCGGCCGCGAGAACAGGCGGTCGACCCAGGCCAGCATCTTGCCCAGGTGGTAGCCGCTCACGCCCATCATCCGCGGCAGTTCGGGCGCGGCTTCGATCACTGTGTCGAGCACGGCCAGCTGCTCGTCTTCATCGAGCGCGGCGGCTTCGCCGGTGGAGCCGCAGACCACGAAGCCGGCGATGCCGGTGGCGGCCAGGCGGCGGGTGAGGGCGGCCAGCGCCGCGTGGTCCACCGCGCCGCCGCGAAAGGGTGTGACCAGGGGAATCCAGAGGCCGGAGAAATCCGGGGCGGCGCTTGAAGTGGGTTGCTGTGGTTGCACGCGAAGTCCTTTGTTTCGAACAGGATGAATCGACCGATGGAAGAACCATCGTCGAACGCGCGCACAGCACAGGCGGGGAAATGGGGTGAGGAAAACCAGCCGGTTCCGTCGCTCATCCGACGACGGAACCGGAGCTCCGGTCAGACGAGCTCAGGTTTTTTGGAGGCTTTGCCCGAGATGCGCACCAGCACGGATGCACAGCCCTCAAACGAGGGTGCTGGCAGCTGGGCAATGCGGGCGGGCATGGCGGCAGTGTAACGGCCCCGTGCGGCCGACGGTGTTGCGATCGGGCTACTCCGCCTGCCGGAAGGCAAGGAGGTAGCCGTTGCAGTCGCGCAGACCGAACTCGCGGGCGCCGTAGGGCATGTCCTGAATCGGCCAGGCGACCGGCGTCTTGTCCTTGACCGCGTTCCAGAAGCCTTCGACATCGGCCACGGAGAAATAGATGGTGCCCGAGAACCCGGGCCCGGTGGCCCAAAGGTCCTGTGTGGTGAAGATCAGCTTGCCGCCTTCCTTCTCGACAGTGAGTGTGCTTTGCGCCGACTCCATGGTGTGGAAGCCCAGCACCGCGTGATAGAACTCGCGCGTCTCTTCGAGATCGCGGCAGCGCAGCAGCAGAGTGAGTGACATGTCTGGGCTCCCGGTGTCGACCTCATCTTATCGACCCGGGTGCGGTTTCTCCCAGGTGCCACAATTCGGACCATGAGCCAGCCGCGCGTTTTCATCCAGACACAGGACTTCGACCTGCAGGCCGAGATCGCGGCGCTGCGCGGCCAGGACGCCCAGGTGGGCGCGGTGTGCAGCTTCATCGGCACCGTGCGCGACCGCAACGATGGCAGTGCGGTGGCTTCCATGGAGTTGGAGCACTACCCCGGCATGACCGAAAAAGCCATCGAGGCCATGATCGACGAGGCGCACCGGCGCTTCGACATCCTGGGCGCCCGGGTGATCCACCGCGTGGGCCTGCTGCAGCCGCTGGACCAGATCATGATGGTGGCCGTCACCTCCGCCCACCGCGGCGAAAGCTTCCAGGCCTGCGAGTTCCTCATGGACTACCTGAAGACCCAGGCGCCGTTCTGGAAGAAGGAAGACACGCCCGAAGGCGCGCGCTGGGTCGATGCCCGCGTGGCCGACGACAAGGCGCTGGCCCGCTGGGGCATCGAGTCCACGAACGCCTGATTCAACAGCGCCTGGGGGCGCGCAGCAGCTACTGCGCTTTGAAGCCGCTCGCCTTGATGATGCGCTCCCAGGTCTGCGTGTAGGTCCGCACGCGCCCGGAGAACTGGCCCTGCGGTTCGTAGCCCACCGTGAGGCCCAGCGCGGTCAGCCGCTCCTTCACATCGGGCATGGCCACCACCTTGGCCAGCGCCGCGCCGAAGCGGTCGATGAAGGCCTGCGGCGTGCCTACCGGCGCAAAGATGCCGTAGTAGGGCAGGTCGTCCAGGTTGGTGAAGCCCAGTTCGGCAAAGGTGGGCACCTGCGGCAAGAGCGCCTGGCGCTTGGCGCCGATGGTGGCCACGATGCGCAGCTTGCCCGCCTTGTGGTTCTCGATGAAGTCGGGCACCGAGCCGATGCCGGCATGGATCTGGTTGCCCAGCATGTCGGCCATCATCGGTGCGCTGCCGCGGTAGGGGGCGCTCTGCAGGTCCAGCTTGTACTTCTCGCCCACCATCTTCACCAGGAACTCCGGGATGGACGCCGGCGCCGGAATGCCGATGGTGTCCTTGCCGCCGCTCTTGTTGCGTACCCAGGCCACGTATTCGGGCATCGACTTGGCCGGCGTGCCGCCCGCCAGGGCCAGCGCGTTGGCAAACGTGGCGAAGCCGGCCACCGGCACGAAGTCGCTCGCGGGGTTGAATCCGGGGTTCTTGACCACCTGGGGCAGGATGGAGATGCTGTGGTCATGCGAGAGGAACAGCGTGTGCCCGTCGGGGGTGGCCGCCTTCAGCGCCTGCGCGGCAATCTGCCCGCCCGCGCCGCCGCGGTTCTCGACCACCACGGGCGAGCCCAGTTCGTCCTTGAGTTTCTCGGCCAGCAACCGGGCAATGGCATCGGTGCCACCGCCGGCCGGAAAGCCCACCAGGATGCGAATGGGCGTGCCGCTGCCCTGGGCCTTGGCCAGCCCGGGCAGCGCGCAGAGGGGCCCCAGGGCCATGGCTGCGGTCAGTACACCACGTCTTGAAAAGGACATCGTCGACTCCAATGCTTTCGGTTGTTGTTGATTGAGATGGATCAAAAAGCCGCCCTGGATGCTGCGGCACCCTTGAATCGGCCCGGCAAACCCCTATTTTGATTGCAGGAATCAAGCCAAATGCGCCAAGACAAACTCACCACCAAATTCCAGGAAGCCCTGGCCGACGCCCAATCGCTCGCGCTGGGGAATGACAACGCCTACATCGAGCCGGTCCACCTGCTGCTGGCCATGCTGCGCCAGGACGACGGCCCGCGCGCGCTCGTGGAGCGTGCAGGCGCCAATGTGCCCGGGCTCATCAAGGCCAGCGAGGCCGCCATCAAGAAGCTGCCGCAGGTGCAGGGCCACGACGTGGTCCAGGTCGGCCAGGACCTGGCCAAGCTGCTGCAGGCCACCGAGAAGGAGGCCATCAAGCGCAACGACCAGTTCATCGCTGGCGAATTGTTCCTGTTGGCCGTGGCCGACAGCAAGGCTGACATCGGCAAGCTGGCCAAGGACAACGGCCTGACCCGCAAGTCGCTCGAAGCCGCCATCGACGCGGTGCGCGGCGGCCAGGCCGTGAACAGCGCCGACGCCGAAGGCCAGCGCGAAGCCCTGAAGAAATACACGCTCGACCTCACGGAGCGCGCCCGCCTGGGCAAGCTCGACCCGGTCATCGGCCGCGACGAGGAAATCCGCCGCGCCATCCAGGTGCTGCAGCGCCGCACCAAGAACAACCCCGTGCTCATCGGCGAGCCCGGCGTGGGCAAGACCGCCATCGTCGAAGGCCTGGCCCAGCGCATCGTGGCCGGCGAGGTGCCCGACACGCTCAAGGACAAGCGCGTGCTCTCGCTCGACATGGCAGCGCTGCTGGCCGGCGCCAAGTACCGCGGCGAGTTCGAGGAGCGCCTGAAGAACGTGCTGAACGAGCTGGCCAAGGAAGAAGGCCAGACCATCGTCTTCATCGATGAGCTGCACACCATGGTGGGCGCCGGCAAGGCCGAGGGTGCCATGGACGCGGGCAACATGCTCAAGCCGGCGCTGGCGCGCGGCGAGCTGCATTGCGTGGGCGCCACCACACTGGACGAATACCGCAAGTACATCGAGAAGGACGCCGCGCTGGAGCGCCGCTTCCAGAAGATCCTCGTGGGCGAGCCCAGCGTGGAGGCCACCATCGCCATCCTGCGCGGCCTGCAGGAAAAGTACGAAGTGCATCACGGCGTGGAGATCACCGACCCGGCCATCGTGGCTGCGGCCGAATTGAGCGACCGCTACATCACCGACCGCTTCCTGCCCGACAAGGCCATCGACCTCATCGACGAGGCCGCGGCCAAGATCAAGATCGAGATCGACTCCAAGCCCGAGGTGATGGACCGGCTCGACCGCCGCATCATCCAGCTGCAGATCGAGCGCGAAGCCGTCAAGAAGGAAAAGGACGAAGCCTCGCAAAAGCGCCTGGCCCTCATCGAGGAAGAGATCCAGCGCCTGCAGAAGGAATACGCCGACCTGGAAGAGATCTGGCAGTCCGAGAAGGCGCAGGCCCAGGGCAGCGCGCAGGTGCGCGAGGAAATCGACAAGCTCAAGACGCAGATCGACGAGTTCACCCGCAAGGGCGACTTCAACAAGGTCGCCGAGCTGCAGTACGGCCAGCTGCCGGGCCTGGAAAAGCGCCTGAAGGAGGCGCTCGCCACCGAAGAGAAGAAGGGCGGCGCCGGCAGCGGCCCGAAGCTGCTGCGCACGCAGGTGGGCTCGGAAGAGATCGCCGAGGTGGTTGCGCGCGCCACGGGCATTCCGGTGTCCAAGCTGATGCAGGGCGAGCGGGAGAAGCTGCTGCAGATGGAAGACAAGCTGCACGAACGCGTGGTGGGCCAGGACGAGGCGATTGCCGCGGTGTCCAACGCCATCCGCCGTTCGCGCTCGGGCCTGTCCGACCCGAACCGCCCGACGGGTTCGTTCCTGTTCCTGGGCCCCACGGGCGTGGGCAAGACCGAGCTGTGCAAGGCGCTGGCGGGCTTTTTGTTCGACAGCGAAGACCACCTCATCCGCATCGACATGAGCGAGTTCATGGAGAAGCACTCGGTCGCGCGCCTCATCGGTGCGCCCCCGGGCTACGTGGGCTATGAAGAAGGCGGCTACCTCACCGAGGCGGTGCGCCGCAAGCCCTACAGCGTGGTGCTGCTCGACGAAGTGGAGAAGGCGCACCCGGACGTGTTCAACGTGCTGCTGCAGGTGCTGGACGATGGCCGCCTGACCGATGGCCAGGGCCGCACCGTGGACTTCAAGAACACGGTGATCGTCATGACCAGCAACATCGGCTCGCCGATCATCCAGCAGATGGTCGGCCGGCCGGGCGAGGAGATCAAGGACGCGGTGTGGGAAGAGCTGAAGAACTACTTCCGCCCCGAGTTCCTCAACCGCATTGACGAGACGGTGGTGTTCCACGCGCTCGACGCCAAGAACATCGAGGCCATCGCGCAGATCCAGCTCAAGGTGCTGCAGGCGCGCCTGGCGAAGATGGACCTGGCGCTGGAGGTCACGCCGGCGGCGCTGGCCGAAATTGCCAAGGTCGGCTTCGATCCGGTGTTCGGCGCGCGTCCGCTCAAGCGGGCCATCCAGCACCGCATCGAGAACCCGCTGTCCAAGCTGCTGCTGGAAGGGGCGTTCGCGCCCAAGGATACGATCCGGGTGGAAACGGACCCGATCCGCAGCCCCGGCCAGTTCGGTTTCGTGAAAACCGGGGAACCTGGGGCGGTCGAGGCAGCCTAAACACGGATGTTCAATTTCCTACTTCGCGTCGCCCTGTTCCTGATGGGCCTGGTGTTCGCCGCCAGCATCGCCTTTGCGGTGCTGCTGCTGGCGGCACTGTGGGCCCTGCGCTATGGCTGGGCCAAGCTGACCGGGCAGCCGGTCAACCCCTGGGTCATGCGCTTTCATCCGGGGCAGGGCTTCGAGCGCTTTCGTGCAGCGGCGGCCCGCCAGGGCGAGCCGTCTGCCGCCGACGTCACCGCCGCCCGTGCGCGCGGCGAATCCGTGAGCAGCCCGGTGGCCAACCTGGGCCGCCCCGGCGTGGCGGACGTGACCGACGTGCGCTCCCGTCCCGTCGACTCTTGATTGAAGCCCTCCCCCGCTGGGGGAGGGTTGGGTGGGGGCACGCACGGCGCCAATTGCCGGCGCAGCCCATGCCCCCATCCCGGCCTTCCCCCAAAGGGGGAAGGAGAAATGCTCCTACTTCAGCCACTTGTCCGCGGCCTGCTTGAGCGTGCCGCGCTTGTCCAGCAGGTCCCAGGTGAAGCCCATCACCCGCGTGTAGTCCGCGTCGTCCGCGGGCAGCATGAAGCCCAGCCAGTTGGTGGGCGTGAGCGGTGCGTCCAGGTAGGCGGCGTACAGGCGCGGGTCGGCCTTGCTGTAGTGCAGGGCCTCGTAGGTTTCGGTGATCATCGCGTCGCCCTTGCCTTCGGCGATCAGGCCGGGAATCTCCGCGTTCTTCTCGTGCGTACTCACCTGCGCGGCCTTCAGGTTGGCCAGCACGTAGGCCTCGTTGGTGCCGCCCGGGTTCTTGATCACCCGCACGCCGGGCTGGTTGAGGTCGTCCGGCTTGGTGAACCTGGCCTTGTCGGCCGCGCGCACCAGGGCCACCTTCCCGAAGGGCGCATAGCCCGGCAGCATGGCCACCTGGCGGATGCGCGTCACGTTGCGGGTGATGCCGCCCACGGCCACGTCGAACTTGTCGGACTGGATGTCCTTCATCAGGTTCGGCCAGCTGGTCTGCACGTATTCCACCTTCACGCCCAGCTCCTTGGCCATGGCCTCGATCACGTCGATGTCATGGCCCGCGAAGCCGGCATCGGCCTTGATGGCGAAGGGCCGGTAGTCGCCCGGCGTGCCCACGCGCAGCACCTTGCTTTCCATGACCTTGTCCAGGCGCGGACCGGCCTGCGAGGCGTGCGTGAAGCCGAGCGCGGCCAGCGCGACGGTGGCCAGGGCGAGGATTTTCTTGGGGAACATGGGCGTGTAGCTCCTTCGTGGTGTGAATGGCGAGTCGCCGGATGCGGCGCGGGCGCAGCTTAACCCTGCCCGCTGCTGCGTCGCAGCAAGAAAAACCAACCTTTTGTTGGGGCCCCGCCAGCGCCCGCGCTGATGCAATTCCTGTCACGCGTGAACCGAACGCGGACAGGAGACAACCCCATGATCGAACTGCAGGGCCGACGAGCCCTCGTGACGGGTGCGGCGCAGGGCCTGGGCCTGGCCATTGCCCGATTGTTCGCCCAGCGCGGTGCGCAGGTGATGCTTGCCGACATCGACGAGGCGGGCGCGGCCAAGGCGGCCGACGCCATCGGGCCCATGGCCCGCTCGGTGCGCTGCAACGTGACCTCGGCGGCCAACCTGCGGCGCGCCGTCGAGGCCACGACGCAGGCCTTCGGCGGCATGGACACGCTCATCAACAACGCCGGCATCGAGATCGTCAAGCCGCTGCTGGACCACAGCGAGGATGAATACGAGCGGCTCATGGCCATCAACGTCAAGGGCGTGTTCCTGGGCATGAAAGAGGCGCTGGGCGCGCTGGTGGCCTCGGGGCGGGGAAGCATCGTCAACATCTCCTCGCTGGCGGGCACCAACGGCGTACCGCTCTTCGGCTGCTATGCGGCCTCGAAGGCGGCGGTGCTGCAGCTCACCCGCACCGCGGCGGCCGAGCTCAAGCCGGCCGGGGTGCGCGTCAATGCGGTGTGCCCGGGCTTCGTGGGCACCGCCATGGTGGAGCGCCTCATTCCCACGGTCGAAGCCGCCGTGGGCGTTCCCTTCGATGCCCTGGTCGCCGCCAAGCAGGGGCGCCTGGGCACGCCGCAGGAGGTGGCCGAGATGGTTGCGTTCCTCGCCTCCGACGCCGCCAGCTGGACCACCGGCTCCCACTACATCCTGGACGGCGGGCTTTCCGCCGGATTGCTATGAGCACGAAGTTGTTGCAAGACAAGGTCGCCATCGTCACCGGCGCGGGGCGCGGCCTGGGCGAGGCGGTGGCGCGAGCCTATGCCGCCGAAGGCGCGAAGGTGGTGGTGTCCGACATCGACGCGGCCGCGGCGCAGAAGGTGGCCGATTCGCTGCCCGGCGGTGCCATGGCCGTGGCCTGCGACGTGCGCGACTCGGCGCAGGTCCAGGCATTGGTCGACGCGGCGGTGGCCAGGCATGGCCGCCTGGACATCATGGTGCCCAATGCCGGCGTGGCACGCGTGGCGCCGCTGGTGGCCACCAGCTACGAGGAATGGCGCGAGGTCACCTCGGTCAACCTGGACGGCGTGTTCCTGTGCATCCGCCATGCGGCGCCGGCCATCATCGCGGCGGGCGGCGGCTGCATCGTCAACATGGCCTCGGTCACGGCCAAGGCGGCGTGCCCGCTCATCGGCAGCTATGCGGCGGCCAAGGCGGGCGTGGTCTCGCTCACGCAGACGGCGGCCATCGAGCTGCGCGCGCACAAGGTGCGGGTCAACGCGATCCTGCCGGCCTTCATCGACACCGAGCTGGTGACCTCGCACATCCCCGAGTTCGAGGCGCAGCTCAACCTGCCCGACTTCGGCGCGGTGGTGGCGCAGCGCCAGGGACGCTACGGCAAGGTGGAAGAGGTGGCCCACCTGGCCGTGTTCCTGGCCTCGGAACGCTCCAGCTTTTCCAACGGCAGCGGCTTCGTGCTGGACGGCGGCATCAGTTCGTCGCTGCTGTGAACGCAGCAACCCAATTCCAAGGAGACAAGTGCAATGAGCAAGAAACCAGTAGTGGTCTACGGCGCCTCGGGCTACACCGGGCGCCTGGTGTGCGAATACCTGCGCGAATACAACATCCCCTTCATTGCCGCAGGCCGCAGCGCCGAGAAGATCGAGGCGGCGATGAAGTCCAACGTGCCCGGCATCGAGACCGCGAGCTATGAGGTGGTGGAGGTGGCGCATTCGGTCAAGGCGCTCACCGAGCTGTTCACCGGCGCCTCGGTGGTGCTCAACACCGTGGGCCCCTTCGCCCGGTTCGGCCCTGAAGTGGTCGAGGCCTGCCTGGCCGCCAGATGCCACTACACCGACACCACCGGCGAGCAGGACTGGCTCATCACGCTGGACAACGAATGGGGCGCCAAGTTCGCCGACAAGGGTTTGCTGCTGTCACCGGGCCTGGCCCAGATGTACACGACTGGGGAGATCGCGGCCCAGCTGTGCCTGGAGACGCCGGGGCTGGACACGCTGGACATCGCGGTGTTCTGGGGCGGCAGCCCCACCATCGCGTCGACGCAGACCATCCTGGTCAACGCGGCGACCTCCAAGGCCTTCTACCTGGAGCAGAACCAGTACAAGGAGTGGCAGCCGGATGCGGGCCTGTACCAGCTGGCCATTCCGGGTCAGCACGAGATGGCGCTGGCGCTGCCCTGGGGCGGCACCTCGCACCCGGTGTGGTTCAGGCGCGATCCGCGCGTGGCCAACGTCAAGGTGCTGGGCGGCGTGTTCAACAAGCCGCTGATGATGGGCGTGCCGCAGATCGTGGCGGCGGCGCTCAAGGCCACCGAGGGCATGAACGACGACGACCGCTACGCGGCGCTGGCCCAGACCGCGGCCGGCGTGATGAACACCATGCCGCCGCGCGAGAACCCGCGCATCAACAAGTCGGTCGACTCGGTGCATGCGAGCGGGCCGCTGGGCCGGGTGCATTGCGTGATCTTCGGCAACTGCAACTACAAGCAGACCGGGCTGCTGCAGGCTTATGCCGCGGCCACGCTGCTGCAGCAGCCGCCGCGCCGTGCGGGCTTCGCCTCGGGCTGCCAGGCTTTCGGGCATCACGAGCTGCTGGGCGCGCTGCGCAGCTTCGGGCTGGTGCAGTCACCGGTCATCACCCGCCATATGGCTTGACGCGAAGTGCGCCTCGTCGACTACCTGGACAAGGGCGCCCAGCTGGGCGCCGATTCGCCTTGCCTCACGATGGGCGAGCGCGACCTGAGCTATGCGCAGGTGCAGCGCTTGAGCTGGCGCGTGGCGCGCGGCCTGCAGCGCGCCGGCATCCGGCCCGGCGACAAGGTGGCGGTGCTGTCGAGCAACGATGCGCATGCCTTCGCCACCGTGTTCGGCATTTCGCGCGCGGGCTGCGTGTGGTGCCCCATCAACCCGCGCAACGAGGCGAGCGAGAACGCCTATGTGCTCGATGCCTTCGACTGCGCCTGCCTGGTCTTCCACGGCAACTACGCACCCATGGTGGAGCAGATGCGCGCGCAGCTTCCGAAGTTGCGCGCCATGGTGTGCCTGGACCAGCAGCAGCCCTTCGCCCCGTCCATGGACGAATGGCTGGAGGGCCTGGCCGACGAGCCCATCGACATTGCGCCGCCCGACGACGTGGCCATGATCGCCGGCACCGGCGGCACCACCGGCCGGCCCAAGGGCGTGATGCTCACCGGCCGCAACCTGGAGACCATGTCGGCCCTCACGCTCATGGGCTATCCCTTCCGCGGCCGGCCCTGCTACCTGGCGCTGGCGCCGCTCACCCATGCGGCCGGTGTGCTGTGCCTGCCGGTGATGGCACTGGGCGGGCGAATCGTCATCATGCCCAAACCGGACCTGGGTGACTTCCTCGCGCTCATCGAGCGCCATCGCGTCACCCATACCTTCCTGCCGCCCACGCTGATCTACATGCTGCTGCAGCATGAAAAGCTGGCCGGCACCCGGCGCGATTCGCTGCAATGCTTCTGGTATGGCGCCGCGCCCATCGCAGCCGCGCGGCTGGAAGAGGCGCTGGGAAAAATCGGCCCGGTGATGGCGCAGCTTTTCGGCCAGACCGAGGCGCCGATGATGATTTCGATGATGCCGCCGGCCGAGCACTTCAACGCCGACGGCACGGTGGCGCGCCAGCGCCTGTCTTCCGCCGGCCGGCCCGGGCCGCTGGTGCAGGTGGCCACCATGGATGCGAATGGCCAACTGCTGCCCAGCGGCGAGCGTGGCGAGATCGTGGTGCGCTCCTCGCTGGTGATGGCCGGCTACTACCAGGACGCGGCCGCCACCGCCGAGGCCTCGCGCCACGGCTGGCACCACACGGGCGATATCGGCTACCTGGACGAAGACGGCTTTCTCTACATCGTCGACCGGGCCAAGGACATGATCATCACGGGCGGCTTCAACGTCTATTCGGTGGAGGTGGAATCCGCCCTCATGCAGCACCCCGACGTGCAGGACAGCGCCGTCATCGGCCTGCCCGACGACAAGTGGGGCGAGCGCGTGGTGGCAGTGCTGGAGTTGCGGCCGGGCTGCAGCCTGGCGGCCGAGGAAGTGATGGCCTTCGTCAAGGCGCGCATCGGCAGCGTCAAGGCGCCCAAGCAGGTGGAGTTCTGGCCGCAGCTGCCGCGTTCCAAGGTCGGCAAGGTGATGAAGAAGGACGTGCGGGCCGCGATGCTGCAGAAAGGTAGCCAATGAGTCGGCGCGTGTTCATCGCCGGCGTGGGCATGATCCCCTTCGTCAAGCCGGGGGCGAACGAACCCTATCCGGCCATGGGCGCGAGGGCAGGGCAACTGGCGCTGGCCGATGCCGGCATCGGCTACGAAGCCGTGCAGCAGGCCTACGCGGGCTATGTGTATGGCGACTCCACCAGCGGGCAGCGCGCGCTCTACGGCCTGGGCATGACGGGCATCCCGGTGGTCAACGTCAACAACAACTGCTCGACCGGTTCCACCGCGCTGTACCTGGCACGGCAGGCCATCGAAGGCGGCGCGGCCGACTGCGTGCTGGCGCTGGGTTTCGAGCAGATGAAGCCCGGCGCGCTGGGCACCGTGTTCGACGACCGGCCCAGCCCCTTCGAGAAATTCGACGCACTCGCGGCCGACCTGGTCGGCATGCCAGAGCTGCCGCTGGCGCTGCGCTACTTCGGCGGCGCGGGCCTGGCACACATGCGCAACCACGGCACGCCGCTCGAAGCCTTCGCGGCCATTCGCGCCAAGGCCAGCCGGCATGCGGCGCGCAACCCGCTGGCGCTCTTGCGCCAGGAGTTGACGACCGAAGACGTGATGAACGCGCCCATGCTCTGGCCCGGCGTGCTTACGCGGCTGATGGCCTGCCCGCCCACCTGCGGCGCGGCGGCGGCGGTGCTGGTGAGCGAGGACTTCGCGCGCCGCCAGGGCCTGCGCACCGACGTCTCCATCCGCGCCCAGGCCATGACCACCGACACGCCGGACACCTTCGACAGCCGCGACATGATGGCCCTGGTGGGCTACGGCATGAGCCAGGCGGCAGCGCGCCAGGTCTACGAAGCGGCGGGCGTCGGGCCGGCAGAGCTGGACGTGGTCGAGCTGCACGACTGCTTCGCCCACAACGAGCTCATCAGCTACGAGGCGCTGGGCCTGTGCGCCGAGGGCGAGGCCGCCGCCTTCATTGCCGATGGCCGCAACACCTACGGCGGCCAGGTCGTGACCAACCCGTCGGGCGGCCTGCTGTCCAAGGGCCATCCGCTGGGCGCCACCGGGCTGGCGCAGTGCTTCGAGCTGACGCACCAGTTGCGCGGCACGGCCGAGGCGCGCCAGGTGCAAGGCGCGCGCCTGGGCCTGCAGCACAACCTGGGCCTGGGCGGGGCGTGCGTGGTCACGCTGTATCAGGCACACTGAAAGGCCCGCTCAACGCATGCAGGAGCCCTCCGCCATGGCACGGCCTCGCCGATCCGCCGCCGAAGCAGCCGCATCGAAGGCATCGGCCGGCGTGCTGGTGGAGTCTCGGCTCGTGGCGCCCCAGCTCTCGTCTTCCACGCTGCTGGCGCGCCCGGGGCTCTCGGCCCTGCTGCACACGGGCCTGGGCAAGCGGCTGGTCAGCGTCATCGCCCCGGCGGGTTACGGCAAGACCACCGCGCTCGCGCAGTTCGTGGCGCAGCTGGAGCCGCACGGCATCACCGTCGCGTGGCTGAGCCTGGATGCGCAGGACAACGACCCGCTGCTCTTCTTTCGCTACCTGGCCGCGGCGCTGAACCATGCCGACGCACGCCTCGGGCGCAGCGTGCTGGCGCAGACCGCGGGCGGCAGCCTGGCCGCGTCCGACACCATGGCCGCCTCGCTGCTGAGCGACCTGAGTGCCTGCACGGGCCAGCTGCTGCTGGTGCTCGACGACTTCCACCTGGTGCAGCACGAGGGCGTGCACCGGCATGTCGCCTGGCTGGTGGGGCACCTGCCGCCGAACGTGGGCGTGGTCGTGGCCAGCCGCACGCGCCCCCCGCTGCCGCTGAGCCAATGGCGGGTGCGCAATCAACTGCTGGAGCTGGAGGCATCGCACTTCGGCCTGGCGCTGGACGAGGCGGCCGATTTCGTCGGCCGCGTGAGCGGCGCGCCGCTGGAGCGGGCGCAGCTCAAGGCGCTGCACCATCGCACCGAGGGCTGGATCGCCGGCCTGCAACTGGCCTCGCTCGCCCTGCGCGAAAGCGGCGACCGCGGCGCCTTCGTGAGCGATTTCTCGGGCACCGACCGCGACATCACCGACTACCTGGGCGAGCATGTGCTCGACAGCCTGCGGCCCGATCTGCGCGATTTTCTGCTCGACACTGCCGGCCTCGAGCGCTTCTGCGCCGAGCTGTGCGACGAGGTGCTGGGCCGCAGCGACAGCCGCGCCATGCTGGCCGAGGTGCAGGCGCGCAACCTGTTCCTATCGGGGCTGGACCGCAGCCGCACCTGGTTCCGCTACCACCACCTGTTCGCCGACTACCTGCGCGGACGCAGCCGCGAGCGGCCCACCGATGCCGGCCGCGCCATCAGCCTGCGCGCCAGCGCCTGGTTCCAGCGCCAGGGCCTGCTGCACGAGGCCATCGGCCATGCCTTCGACGCGCAGGACTTCGAGCGGGCCGCCGACCTGGTGGCCGACTTCTCCGCCGAGCTGGTGCAGCACCGCGGCGAACATGCCACCTTGCTGGGCTGGCTGGCGCGCTTGCCGCAGCAGCTGGTGCATGCGCGGCCCAAGATCCGCGTCGGCCATGCCTGGTCGCTGGTGCTCACCCGCCGCTACCTCGAAGCCGAGCACGAGCTGCGCGCGCTGGAGCAGGCTTGCGGCGAGACCGGCGACGACGAGCTGCGCTGCATGGTCGAGATGATCCGCTGCGTCTACTGGGCGCACGTGGGCGAGCCGCTGCAGGCCAAGGGCAGCGCCGAGACCTGGCTCAAGAGCTGGCCGCGCGCCGACGCCTTCTGCACCGGCGTGGTAGCCAACGTATTGGCCAGCGGCTGCTGCGCCACCGATGCCTTCGAGCAGGGCGAGCAGGCTCTGGCGATCGCCCGCCGCGCCTTTGGCGAGTCGCATGCCGACTACGGCCTGGCCTGGGCGGCCGCCCTGGCCGTGATGACGGCGATGCGTCGCGGCGACTACCACGAGGCCATGGCGCAGGTTGGCGCGGGCGTCGCCATCGTGGAACGCAGCCTGGGGCTGGCCTCCTACGCGGGCTCCATGCTGGCGCTGCTGGCGGCCGAGGTCTGCTACGAGCGCGGCGAGCTCGCTGCCGCCCAGGACTACCTGGAAGTGGGCCTGCCCTATGTGGACGACCATGGCCTGGCCGAGATGACCACCGCCGGCTACCTCACGCGCTCGCGCCTGCTGCGCCTGCGCGGCGACGTGGCCCAGGCCGACAGCTGCTTGCTGGAAGGAGAGTCGCTGGGCCACCGGCTCCGGCTGCCGCGCCTGGCGCTGGCTTTCGCGGCCGAGCGCTGCGGCCTGCGCCTGGC
>NZ_BCUU01000038.1 GCF_001591385.1 Variovorax soli NBRC 106424 | reverse complement strand
GGTGCCGGCCGCTTCACTGGTGGATCCGCCGGCGCGCCTTCGCCGCGCAAGGCGGCGCGCGCGACGTCCCAGCCCGGCAGGGTGGGCGCCCACAGGGCTGGGCCTTCGATGTAGAGGGTGGGGGTGGTGGAAGGCGTGGTCATGCTGCGGCTCCCTTGCCGAAGATCAGGGCGCAGTTGTTGCCGCCAAAACCGAAGGAATTGCTCAGCGCATGGCGTACCTCGCCGCGCGCACCTTGCAGGCGGATCTGCGGCCCGCATTCCGCATCGAGGGTGCTGCTGTTGATGGTGCCGGGCATCCAGCCGTTTTCCAGCGCCAGCAGGCTGATCACGGCCTCCACGATGCCGGCGGCGCCGAGCGTGTGGCCGGTGAAGCCCTTGGTCGAGCTGGCATGGGTGGTGGCCGGGAAGCGCCGCGCCACCAGGGCGGCCTCCACCTCGTCGTTCTTGGTGCTGGCCGTGCCGTGCATGTTGATGTAGTCGATGGCGGCGGTGGACACGCCCGCGCGCGCCAGCGCGTCGTCCAGGGCGCGCTCGGCGCCCAGGCCTTGCGGATGCGGCGTCGACATGTGGTGCGCGTCGCTGGCTTCGCCGTAGCCCAGCAGCAGCGGTGCTGCGCCGCCGCCGGCATCGGCACGTTCGAGCAGGGCGAAGCCGGCGGCCTCGCCCAGGCTGATGCCGTCGCGCTGCGCGTCGAAGGGGCGGCAGGGCGCGGGCGACACCAGCTCCAGCGAGTTGAAGCCGAACAGCACGCTGCCGCACAGCGTGTCGACCCCGCCCACCACGGCCGCGTCGGCCAGCCCCAGGCGGATCAGGCGCTCGGCTGAGGCAAAGGCCTTGGCGCTGGACGAGCAGGCGGTGGAGATGGTTTCGCACGGGCCTTCGAGGCCCAGCGCCTGCTGCACGAACATGCCCAGCGAGTGCGGCGTGTGCACCAGCGGCCGGCGCTGTGCCGGCTGGAAGCGGCCATCCGCATCGACCTGGGTGTAGGCCGCCTCGGTCTCGCCGATGGCCGAGGTCGAGGTGCCCAGCACCAGGGCCACGCGGCTGGCGCCGTAGCGCTCGCGCGCCGCAATGGCCGCCTGGATGAAGCCGTCCGCCTGCAGGCCGAGCCAGGCCAGCCGGTTGTTGCGGCAGTCCCAGCTGGCCAGTTCCGCGGGCAGCGAAAGCGCCTCGAGTCCCTCCACCCGGCCGATCCAGGTGGGTAGCGGCGTCGGGCCGAAATCGTTGGCGCGCAGGCCGCTGCGACCGGATTGCAAGGCGTCGGCCAGGGCCGTCTTGCCGACGCCCACGGCCGTGGTGGCCGTGAAGGCGCTGATGCGAAGGGGAGGAATGGGAGAAGGCACGGGATGCAAGCGAGGATGGACGAAAGCGCCGTTTGTAACAGCTAGGGCCTGTGGGCGCCATGCAAGGGCCGGCCGGTGCTGCGCAACGCCAGGGCCACCAGCACCACCACCGGCAGGCCCAGGGCCGCGGTTGCGTTGAAGAACGCCGAATAGCCGAAGTGGTCGACGAACTCGCCGGAAAAGCCCGCGATGAACTTTGGGGCAAGCAGCATCATCGAGCTGAACAGCGCGTACTGTGTGGCCGAGTAGTTCACGTTGGTCAGGCTCGACAGATAGCCGATGAAGGCGGCCGAGGCGATGCCGCCCGCCAGGTTGTCGGCCGAGACCACGACGATCAACGCAGACAGGTCGCGCCCGTGCCCGGCCAGCCAGGCGAACAGCAGGTTGCTGGCGGCGCTGAGCACCGCGCCCAGCATCAGGATGCGCGCCACCCCGAAGCGCGCCGAGAGCACGCCGCCGACGAAGGCGCCCACCAGCGTCATGATCACGCCGAAGATCTTGCTGACCGAGGCCACCTCGTCCTTCGTGTAGCCCATGTCCACGTAGAAGGGGTTGGCCATGATGCCCATCACCACGTCGCTGATGCGGTAGACGGCGATCAGCGCCAGGATGAGCGCGGCCTGCCAGCGGTAGCGCCGGATGAAGTCGGCAAAGGGCTCGATCAGCACGTCGCGCACCCATTCGCCGGCATCGCGGGCGGCCGGCAGCTCGCGCCGCTGCGGCTCGGGCGAGAGCAGCACGGTGAACACGCCGACGAGCATGGATGCCGCCATCGCCAGGTAGGCGGCCTGCCAGGCCCCGTTCTGGTAGCCGCCGGCGCCCGGCACCTCGGCCCGCGCGGCCAGCCACAGCACGCCGGCGCCGGCCCAGATCATGGCCACGCGGTAGCCGGTCTGGTAGGCGGCGGCAAGCGCCGCCTGCTTGTCGGTGGCGGCCGATTCGATGCGGTAGGCGTCCAGCGCGATGTCCTGCGTGGCCGAGCCGAAGGCCACCAGCAGCGCGCACCACACCAGCGGCGTGAGCTGCGCGCTGGGGTCGTTGAAGGCCATGCCCACCAGCCCGGCCATGACCAGGGCCTGCGCCAGCAGCAGCCAGCCGCGGCGCCGGCCCAGCCAATGGGTGAGCGGCGGCACGGGCATCCGGTCCACCAGCGGGGCCCAGACCCACTTGAAGGCATAGGCCAGGCCCACCCAGCTGAGATAGCCGATGGCGGCGCGGTCGATGCCGGCCTCGCGCAGCCGGAAGCTCAGGGTGCCCAGCACCAGCAGCAAAGGCAGCCCGGCCGAAAACCCCAGCGCCAGCATGCGCAGCGTGGGCGGTTCGAGGTACACCGCAAGCGCTTCGCGCCAGGAGCGGGCGGGCTTGTCGGATTCCGGGGCGGCGGCGGGAGTGGACGACTCGGCGGCCTTCGAGGGAAGATGCATGCAGACAGTGAGGTGAGCTCTCCTTATTATTCCCGCATGTGTTTCCACTGCCACTTTTCTTCCGGTCGCCGCCTGCCTGAGGCGGCTCGCCGCGCCTTCCTCCTGGCCGCCGGCGCGGGCCTGGCGGCGCCGGCCCTGGCGCAGGTGAGCGTGGGTGCGCCTTCGGCGGCGCGCAGCCTCGTGCCGGCCGAAGACCTGGAGCAGGCTGGCGCGCAGCAGTACGCGCAGCTGCTGGCCCAGGCCAGGCAAAAGGGCGCGCTGGCGCCCGACAGCAACCCGCAGCTGCGCCGCCTGCGCGCCATCGCCGCCCGCATCATTCCCTTTGCGCCGCAATGGAATCCGCGCGCCGCGCAGTGGAAGTGGGAAGTCAACCTCATCGGCAGCAAGCAGGTCAATGCCTTCTGCATGCCCGGCGGCAAGATCGCCTTCTACACCGGCATCCTCGACCAGCTGAAGCTCACCGACGACGAAGTCGCCATGGTGATGGGCCACGAGGTGGCGCACGCGCTGCGCGAGCATGCGCGCGAGCAGCTGGCCAAACGCACCGGCACCGGCCTGGCCCTGTCGATCGGCGCGCAACTGCTGGGCCTGGGCCAGGTGGGCGACCTGGCGGCGCGCGGCGCCACGCAGCTGCTGTCGCTGCAGTTCAGCCGCACCGATGAATCCGAAGCCGACCTGGTCGGCCTGGAACTGGCCGCGCGCGCCGGCTACAACCCCGATGCTTCCGTCACCCTGTGGCAGAAGATGGGCAATGCCTCGGCGGCCAGCCAGAGCGGGGGCCTGAGCTTCCTGTCCACGCACCCGAGCGGCCCGGACCGCATCCGCAACCTGCAGGAGAACATCCCCAAGGTCGAGGGCCTGTACCAGGCCGCCAGGCGCTAGCGGGACTGGGCATGCGCTTCCTTGTCGGCACCGCCTCCTGGACTGACAAGACGCTGATCGACTGCGGGCGCTTCTACCCGGCCGACTGCAAGACGCCCGAGGCGCGGCTGCGCTTCTATGCATCGAACTTCCCGCTGGTGGAGGTCGATTCCAGCTACTACGCCATTCCGGTGCCGGCCACCGCGCAGCTCTGGGTGGAGCGCACGCCCGATGACTTCGTCTTCAACGTGAAGGCGTTTCGCCTCTTCACCGGCCACTGGACCGAGACGAAGGTGCTGCACAAGGACATCCAGCAGGCGCTGGGCGCGGGTGGCCAGCGTCTGTACTACAAGACCGTTCCCGAAGAGATCCGTGCGGAACTGTGGAAGCGCTTCGGCGAGGCGCTCGAACCGCTGCGGCTGGCCGGAAAGCTCGGCCTAGTGCATTTCCAGTTTCCGCCGGCGGTGCGCTACAGCAAGGAAGCGATGGCCCACATCGAGAAGTGCCTGGCCTGGCTGCCGCAGCACACGCTGAGCATCGAGTTCAGGCACAAGTCGTGGTGGGACGGGCCGGAACGCACGGCCAGCACGCTGGACTTCCTGCGCGAGCACCGGCTGGTTCACACCATCGTCGACGGACCGCAGGGTGCCGACAACAGCGTGCCGGCCCTGTGGGAAACCACGCACCCCGACTACCTGCTCTTGCGGCTGCACGGCCGCAACGCGCTCACCTACAACGCCAAGGGCGCCGCCTCGGCCGCCGAGCGCTTCGACTACGACTACCCCGACCAGGAACTGCGCGAGCTGATGGCCGAGGTCGTGCGCCTGGCCTACAAGGTCAGGAACGCGCACATCGTGTTCAACAATTGCGACGAGGACAAGGGCCAGCGCAACGGCATCAGCTTCCTGAAGATGCTGCTGGCCAACGAGTAGAGCTCCTCACACGTGGCGGGTGATGCCGCCATCCACCCGGATGTTCTGCCCCGTGATGTAGCCCGCGTCGTCCGACAGCAGGAAGGCCGCCGTCTTCGCGATTTCCTCCACCTTGCCCAGCCGCGCCATCGGAATGCCCTCGGCGATGTCCGGCTTGTGCGCCAGGCTGTCGATGTAGCCGGGCAGCAGCGCGTTCATGCGGATGTTGTGGGCTGCATAGCGGTCGGCATACAGCTTGGTGAATGCGCCCACGGCCGCGCGGTACACGCACGACACCGGAAACTTCGGCGAAGGCTCGAAGGCCGCGAAGGTGGTGATGTTCACGAACGCCCCCTTGCCCTGCTGGAGCATCAGCGGCGTGACCAGGCGCGCCATGCGCTGCACCGACAGCACCATCATGTCGTTGCCCAGCAGCCAGCTTTCGTCGGCGATGTCGAGCAGGTCGCCCTTGGGCGGATGGCCGGTGTGGTTGACCACCGCATCCACCCGGCCGAAGGCCTTCACCGTGCCGTCGACCAGGCGCTGCAGGTCTTCCAGGCTGGCCACCGAGCCGCTCAGGCCAAAGCCGCCGAGCTCCTTGGCCAGCGCCTCGGCGCTGCCGGAGGGCGACATCAGCGCCAGCCGGTAGCCCCGTGAATGCAACTCGCGCGCAATGGCAGCGCCCATGCCGCGGCCGGCGGCGGTGACGATGGCGACGGGCTTGTTTGGGTTGGAGCTCATGGTCTTCCTTTCCTTGTCTTGATTCTTGGCGGGACGGAGCGCGATTAGAACGCCAGCGCCTTGGCACACTGCTTGCATCGCATCTTGTACACAAGACAGGATGCTTGATGATGGTGCACGGTTCGGACCCGATGGCGACAGCAGCGGCCCCGGCGCAAGGGGGCGGCGCCGAATGGATCACGCGCCTGGACTCGCCGCTTCTCGGCGCGCCCACCGGCGCGCTGGCAGGCCTTGTCTTCGCGGCCAAGGACAACATCGACGTGGCCGGCCTGCCCACCACCGCGGCCTGCCCGGGCTTTGCCCGCACAGCCACCGTGCACGCGCATGTGGTGCAGCGCCTGCTCGATGCCGGTGCGGTGCTGGCCGGCAAGACCAACCTGGACCAGTTCGCCTGCGGGCTCAACGGCACGCGCTCGCCCTATGGCGCAGTGCCCAACAGCTTCGACGCGCGTTACGTGTCGGGGGGCTCCAGCTCGGGGTCGGCCGTGGTGGTGGCTTCGGGCCAGGTGGACTTCGCGCTCGGCACGGACACGGCGGGCTCGGGCCGCGTGCCGGCGGGCCTGAACAACATCGTGGGCCTGAAGCCGTCCAAGGGCCTCATCAGCGCGCGCGGCGTGGTGCCGGCGGCGCAAAGCGTCGATTGCGTTTCCATCTTCGCGCGCACGGTGAACACGGCCGTGCAGGTGCTGAAGGTGGCGGCCGGCTTCGATGCGCAAGACCCGTTTTCGCGTGCGCTGCCGCTCAAGCAAGAGCCTTTTGCGCCGCGCTTTCGCTTCGGTGTTCCCTCGGAGTTGGAATTCTTCGGCGACGCGCAGGCGGCCCACGAGTTCCAGAAGGCCATCGTGCAGCTGCAGGCCTTGGGCGGCGAGCCGGTGCAGATCGACTATGCGCCGCTGGCCGAGGCCGCCGGCCTGCTCTACGGAAGCGCGCTGGTGGCCGAGCGCTATGCCGCGGTGCGCGAGTTCTTCGATGCCCACGAAGCCGAAGTCATGGAGCCGGTGCGCAGCATCCTGGCCAGTGGCCGCGCCTACAGCGCCGCCGACCTGGTCGACGCGCAGGCGCAGCTGCGCGCGCTTGCGCAGCAGGTGGCCCCGATGTGGCAGCGCATCGACGTGCTGCTGCTGCCCACCGCGCCCACGCACTACCGCATCGACGAGATGCTGGCCAACCCCGTGGCGCTCAACCGCAACCTGGGCGCCTATACCAACTTCGTCAACCTGCTGGACTACGCCGCCATCTCCGTGCCCAGCAGCCTGCGGCCCGACGGCCTGCCCTTCGGCATCACGCTGGTGGGCCCGTGCGGCAGCGAACTGCAGCTGGCCGAGCTGGGCCAGCGCTATCACCACGCCACCGGTCTTACGCAAGGCGCGACCGGCGAGCCGCTGCCACCGCCCGCCGACCTGGGCCTGGCCGAGCCGGCGACGGTGCGGGTGGCGGTGGTGGGCGCGCATCTGTCGGGCATGCCGCTCAACGGCCAGCTGGTCGAGCGCGGCGCGGCGCTGCTGGAAAAGACGCGCACCGCGCCCCAGTACCGCCTGTATTCCTTGCCCGGCACCGTGCCGCCCAAGCCCGGCCTGGTGCGCGTACCGCCGGCCGAAGGCGCCGCCATCGAGGTGGAGGTGTGGCAGATGCCGGTGGCGCACTACGGCAGCTTCGTCGCGCTCATCGGCGCGCCGCTGGGCATCGGAACGCTGCAGCTGGCCGACGGCAGCAGCGTGCAGGGCTTCCTGTGCGAGGCCCTGGCCACCGAGGGCGCCACCGACATCACGCAGCTGGGCGGCTGGCGCCGCTACATCGAACTGCGGCAGCAAGCCGCTGCCTGAACCGCAACCTTCTTCATTCCCGCCAGGAGCTCTACCCATGAAACGCACCCTGCAACCCCAGGCCGCCTCCATCATCTCGACGCCGCGCCGCCAACTGCTGCAGGCGGGTGCCGCCGGCCTCGCCGTGCTCGCAGCACCGGCCATCGTCCGCGCACAAGGCGCCGCCAGGATCCGCGTGGGCTACTGGCCGATCGCCGCCGGCCTGCCGTTCTATGCTGCGGTGGAGCAGGGTTACTTCAAGGCCGCCGGCATCGACGTGGAAGTGCAGCGCTATGCCGGTGCGCAGCAGATCATGGAGGCCATGCTGGCGGACCGCTGCGACGGCAGCGCCAACGGCACCGGCTCGGCCAACATCGCCATCGGCGAGATCGCCGCGCCGGGCAGCTTCAAGATCTTCTGCTCCAACCCCAGCAACGCGAAGAACGTACTCGACCAGGTGCTGGTGCCGGCTTCAAGCACGGCCAAGGCGATGGCCGACCTCAAGGGAAAGCGCGTGGCCTCCGGGCCCGGTATCCAGAACGTGACGCTGGCCAGGACGGTGCTGGAGCGCGGCGGCGCCACCGGTGCCACGGTGGTGGAGCTGCCCATCGGCCAGCACGTGGCGGCGCTGGCGGCCGGCCAGGTGGATGGCTGCTACACGCTGGAGCCCACCGGCACCATCGGCCGCCTCAACGGCTCCACCCGCGTGCTGGAGTCGGGCGTCATTGCCAAGTACGTGCTGGGCGACCCGATGGCACCCTGGTTCGGCGGCTCGGCCTCGCTCACCTCGGCTTTCATCAAGAAGAACCCCGAGGCAGCGAAGAAGTTCATCGGCGCCTATGCGCAAGGCGTGCAGTACGTGCGCACCAAGCCGGCCGAGGCGCGCCAGTACCTCAAGGGCTACACCGCCATCGAAGGCCCGCTCACCGGTGAGGTGCCGCTGGCCGCCTACACGCTCTACAACGAGTTCACGCCGGCCGACGTGGCGTACTTCCAGAAATTCTTCGACCTGTTCGCCGAGAAGGGCATCTTCTCCTCGCGCCTGATGGTCGATTCCATGCTCTACAAGGGATGACCATGGCCGACTCCGCACAACAGGCTGGCGCCGCGCCCTGGCAGCCGCCTGCCGCCAGCGCGGCCGGCGCACCGACGCCGCCGCGTCCTTCGCCATGGCTCAAGGCGCTGCCTTTCATCGGGCCGGTGGTGCTCTTCATCGTGTGGGACCTGGCGGTGCGCTCGGGCCTCATCAAGGCCATCTTGCTGCCCCCGCCGGCGGACACCATCGCCACGCTCCTCACCGGCCTGGCCGGCGGGGCGCTGCTGGGCGACTTCGCCGTGACGGTGTGGCGCACGCTGCAGGCTTTTGTCATCGCCGCCGTCGTGGGCGTGCCGCTGGGCGTGCTGCTGGGCAGCAACGAGAAGGCGTACCGCAGCGTCGAGTTCCTGATCGACTTCTTCCGCTCCACGCCGTCGTCGGCGCTCATTCCGCTGTTCCTCATGATCTTCGGCGTGAGCGACGTCAACAAGGTGGCCATTGCCGCCTTCGGCGCGCTGCTCATCGTGGTGTTCAACAGCGCCTACGGCGTGATGAACGCCCGCAAGCAGCGCGTGATGGCGGCCAAGGTGATGGGTGCCTCGCGCTGGCAGATCTTTCGCGACGTGCTGGTGTGGGAAAGCCTGCAGCCCACCTTCGTGGGCCTGCGCTCGGCCGTGTCGATGGCGCTGGTGATCGTGATCGTGGCCGAGATGTTCATCGGCTCCGACTCGGGCCTGGGCCACCGCATCATCAACTCGCAGCAGGTGATGAATGTGCGCGACATGTACGCCTCCATCCTGGCGGCGGGTGCGCTGGGCTATGCGCTGAACATCCTCTTCCTTGTCGCCGAACGGCGGATCGTGCACTGGAGCGGACGATGAGAAGCGTCGACAACGTCATCAACGGCCCGGTGTACGCCGACGTGCCCAAGGCGCCCTTCGTGCCCGGGCCGGCGGGCACGCACATCACCATCCGCGGGCTGACCAAGTACTTCGCCGGCTGGCCGCTGTACGAGAACTTCGACCTGGACATTCCGAAGAACCGCATCGTGTCGGTGTTCGGGCCCAACGGCTGCGGCAAGAGCACGCTGATCAACATGATCGCGGGGCTCATTCCCATCGATTCGGGCGAGATCCTGTTCGACGGCAAGGCGCTCAAGGACACCAAGATCGGCTACGTCTTCCAGAACTACCGCGAGGCGATGTTCCCGTGGATGCGCACCATCGACAACATCGCCTACCCGCTCAAGCTCGAGGGCCGCAGCAAGGCGCAGGTGGACCGGCGCATGGAAGAGCTGGTGGCGTCCTTCGATGTGAAGTTCGACCTCAGGCGCTATCCGTACGAGCTCTCGGGCGGGCAGCAGCAGACGGCGTCGATCATGCGCGCGCTGGCGCCCGAGCCGGAGGTGCTCTTCCTCGACGAGCCCTTCTCCGCGCTCGACTTCGAGATGACGCTGTTCATTCGCGAGAAGCTGCAGGAAGTGTTCATGCAGACCGGCACCACCATGCTGCTGGTTTCGCACGACCTGGAAGAGGCGGTGTACCTGGCCGACCAGGTGCTGCTGCTCACCAAGCGGCCCACGCGGGTGGCCGAGATCCTGCCCTACGGCGATGCGCGGCCGCGCACGGTGGAGACGCTGAGCGAACCCAGCTTTGTCCGCACCAAGAAGCGCAGCCTCGAGATCTTCCAGCGCGAGGTGCGGCGATGACGCGCATGACGCCGGCGCAGATCGAAGCCTATGTGGATGCCAGTGCTGCCGCGCTGGACCTGAAGCTGCGCCCCGAGCACCGCGAGGGCGTGCTGCGCTACTTCCAGCTGGCCGCCGACATGGCTGCCCTGCTCGATGCGGCGGCGCTGGACCCGCATGTCGAGCCGGCCGTCAATTTCGTGCCGGTGCCTGCCGGCCACAAGGCGCAGGCATGAACGCCGCTGCCGATCTGCTGCGCAAGAGCGCCGCCGCCATGGCCGAGTCGGTTCGCGCCGGCTCGGTGAGTGCCGGTGCGCTGGTGCAGGCCAGCCTGGCGCGCATCGAGGCCACCGATGGCCGCGTCAACGCCTTCACCGAGCGCACGCAGCAGCGGGCGCTGCAGCGCGCCGCCGCGCTCGATGCGCAGCTGGCGGCCGGCGGCGAACAGGCGCAGGCGCTGCGTGCGTTGCCGCTGCTGGGCGTGCCCTTCGCGGTGAAGAACCTGTTCGACATCGAGGGCGTGCCGACGCTGGCCGGCTCGAAGATCGAACGCGACAGCCCGCCCGCCAAGGCGGATGCGGCGCTGGTGCAGCGCCTGGAAGCCGCCGGCGCCGTGCTGGTGGGCGCCCTCAACATGGACGAGTACGCCTACGGCTTCACCACCGAAAACAGCCACGAAGGCCCGGCGCGCAATCCGCATGACCTGACGCGCATCGCCGGCGGTTCGTCCGGCGGCTCGGGTGCGGCCGTGGCGGCGGGGCAGGTGCCGCTCACGCTCGGATCGGACACCAACGGCTCGATCCGCGTGCCGGCCTCGCTGTGCGGCGTGTTCGGCCTCAAGCCCACCTTCGGCCGCTTGCCGCGCACCGGCAGCTATCCCTTTGTTTCCAGCCTCGACCACCTGGGGCCGTTTGCCCGCTCGGTGCGCGACCTGGCGTTGGCCTACGACGCGATGCAAGGCCCGGAGACGGGCGAGGCGCGCGATCCAGGTTGCCTGCAGCGCGCCGCCGAGCCGGTGGCACCACTGCTCGTGCAAGGGGCGCACAGCCTGCGGGGCTTGCGCATCGGCGTGCTGGGCGGCTACTTCCGCGCGCGCGCCCTGCCCGAGGCGCTGGCGGTGGTCGACCGGGCCGCCGCCGCGCTCGGCGCCAGCGAGACGGTCGAGCTGCCCATGGTGCAGGCCGGCCGCGCCGCCGCCTTCCTCATCACCAATTCGGAAGGCGCGGCCTTGCATCTGCCCGACCTGCGAAAGCGGCCCGAGGACTTCGAGCCCCTGTCGCGCGACCGCTTCCTGGCCGGCACCCTGCTGCCGGCCGCCTGGGTGGCCCGTGCGCAGCGCGTGCGCCGGCTCTATGCCGAGCGCGTGGCCCGGGTGTTCGATCGATTCGACGTGCTGCTGGCGCCCGCCACGCCCTGCGCGGCCACGCCCATCGGCACCGAGCACCTGGACATCGACGGGCAGCGCCTGCCGTTGCGGCCCAACCTGGGCGTGCTGACGCAACCCATCTCCTGCATCGGCCTGCCGGTGTGCGCGGTGCCGGTGTGGGGCGGTGACGAACGCGCCGCGCCCTTGCCGTCCAAGCTGCCCATCGGCGTGCAGGTGATCGCCGCGCCCTGGCGCGAAGACCTGGTGCTGCGCGTGGCCGCCGCCCTGGAAGCCGCGGGCGTGGCCCACGCCCCGGTGGCTCAACTCTGAATACGAGCAAGACCATGATCGACGCCGACAAGGACATCAACCTGCCCGACGTGCTGGCCGAAGTGACGGCTGCCTTCGCCCGTTATGAAGACGCGCTGGTGAACAACAAGGTCGAGGTGCTCGACGAACTGTTCTGGGCCAGCCCGCACACGCTGCGCTACGGCGCCACCGAGAACCTGTACGGCTACGAGGCCATCCAGGCCTTTCGCGCGGCCCGCCCGGCGCAAGGGCTGGCGCGCGAGGTGCTGCGCACCGCCATCACCACCTACGGGCGCGACTTCGCCCACACCGCCATCGAGTTCCGCCGTGTGGGCGGCAACCGCGACGGCCGCCAGACCCAGACCTGGGCGCGCACTGCGCAAGGTTGGCGCGTGGTGGCCGCGCATGTGAGCCTCATCGCCTGAATCCGCACCGGCTTGATGCGCGGGGCCCGCCAAAAGGAGCACTTTTTTCGGCACGCTTTATGCATCCAGTCTTGTATCCAAGATCGATCCGTCAGCCAACCTAGTCCGGAGAGCACCATGCAGATCAAGGTCAATCGTCGCGATTCCATGAAGTCCCTGGCCGCGCTGGGCGCGGTGGGAACCCTCGGCGGCTGGAGCGCTCTGGCGCAGGCCCAGGCCAATCCGCTCACGGTGGGCGTGATCTACGTCGGCCCGCGCGACGACTATGGCTACAACCAGGCGCATGCCATGGCCGCGGCCGAACTCAGGAAGCTGCCGGGCGTGAAGCTGGTCGAGGAAGAAAACGTGCCCGAGACGGCGGCCGTGCAGAAGACCATGACGGGCATGATTTCGCAGGACGGCGCCAAGCTGCTCTTTCCCACGTCGTTCGGCTACTTCGACCCGCACATCCTGGCGCTGGCGCCCAAGAACCCCGACGTGCGCTTCGCCCATTGCGGCGGCCTGTGGTCCGAGGGCAAGCCCAAGAACGTGGGCAGCTTCTTCGGCTACATCGACGAGTGCCAGTACCTCAACGGCGTGATCGCCGGGCACATGAGCAAGTCCAAGAAGATCGGCTTCATCGCGGCCAAGCCGATTCCGCAGGTGCTGCGCAACATCAACGCCTTCACGCTGGGTGCGCGCTCGGTCGATCCGTCCATGACCACCGCCGCCATCTTCACCGGCGACTGGTCCATGCCCGTGAAGGAGGCCGAAGCCACCAACAGCCTGGCCGACCAGGGCGTGGATGTGTTCACCATGCACGTGGACGGGCCCAAGGTCATCGTGGAGACGGCGGCCAAGCGCGGCAAGATGGTGTGCGGCTACCACGCCAGCCAGGCCAAGCTCGCGCCCAACGCCTACCTCACCGGTGCCGAGTGGAACTGGATCACCGCCTACAAGACGATCCTGGAAGCCGCACAGGCCGGCAAGCCGCATCCCAACTTCCTGCGCGGCGGCCTGAAGGAAGGCTACGTGAAGATGTCGCCCTACGGCGCGATGGTGCCCGAGGGCGCGCGCAAGCAGGCCGAGGACATCAAGGCCAGGATGGTGGCCGGCAGCTTCGACATCTTCAAGGGCGGGCTGAAGGACAACAAGGGCGCGGTGGTCGTGCCCGCCGGCAAGTCCTTCAGGCAGACCGACGTGGAGCTTGAGAAGATGAACTACCTCGTCGAAGGGGTTGTCGGCACGCTGTAGGCGCGAGGCGAGGCATCCGATGCGTGATTCGTTGCGTGAATTCGCCCTGCCCGTGCTGGCCATCGCGGCGGCGCTGCTGCTGTTCGGCCTGCTGGTGTCCTTCACCGGCGTGAGTCCGCTCGAGGTGTGGTTCATTCTGTTCAAGGGCGCCTTCGGCGACTGGTTCTCCTGGCAGAACACGCTGCAGCGCGCGGCACCACTGATGCTCACCGCGCTGTGCGTGGCCATTCCGGCGCGCGCGGGGCTGGTGGTGATCGGCGGCGAGGGCGCGCTGGTGCTGGGCGGCCTGGCCGCCGCGGCCGTGGCGCACGCGGTGCCACTGCCTTTCAACATGCTCGGCAGCCTGGTGGTGTGCCTGGCCGGCGCCGTCGTGGGCGCCGCCTGGATCGCGCTGGCAGGCTGGCTGCGCCAGCACCGCGGCATCAACGAGACCATCAGCAGCCTGCTGCTGGCCTACATCGCCATCGGCATCTTCAAGCACCTGGTGGAAGGCGCGCTGCGCGACCCGGCCAGCCTGAACAAGCCGTCGACCTACTCGCTGGACGCGGGCCTGCTCATCGGCGGCATCGCCGGCTCGGATGTGCACTGGGGCCTGGTGATCGGCGTACTCGCCTGCATCGCGCTGGGCTTCTGGCTGCGCGCCACGCCGTCGGGCTTCTCGGTGCGGGTGGTGGGCGGCAACCCGCGCACCGCCCAGCTGGTGGGGCTGCCCGCCGGCAAGCTGATCGTCGGCGCCTGTGCCATCGGCGGCGCCTGCGCGGGCCTGGCTGGCGCCATCGAGGTGGCGGCGGTGCACACCAATGCCAATGCCTCGCTGATCGCGGGCTACGGCTATGCCGGCATCCTGGTCGCCTTCATCGCGCGGCACAACCCGCTGGCCATCATTCCGGTGGCCATTCTCTTCGGCGGCTTCGGCGCGGCCGGCAGCATGCTGCAGCGGCGCCTGGGCCTGCCCGACGCCTCGGTGCTGGTGCTGCAGGGCATCGCCTTCGTGCTCATCCTGGCCAGCGAAGGGCTGCGCACGCTCGACTGGAAAGGCTTCGGCGCCCGGCAGCTGCAGCAGCTGCGCCTGGTGCCGAAGATGCCGACATGACCGCCGACCAGTGGATCGCCTTGATCGCCGGCATCGTCGGCGGCGCACTGCGCGTGGGCGCGCCCTTTCTCTTCGTGAGCCTGGGCGAATGCCTCACCGAGAAGTCGGGCCGCATCAACCTGGGCCTGGAAGGCGTGCTGGTGCTCTCGGCCATGGCCTCGTTCGGCGGCGCCTACCTGACGGGCTCGCCCTGGCTGGGCGTGCTCATCGGCGCGAGTGCCGGGGCGCTGCTGGCGCTGCTGCATGGCCTCTTGTGTTCCATCGATCGGGTGAACGACGTGGCCACCGGCATCGCGCTCATGCTGCTGGGCATGGGGCTGGCCTTCTACCTGGGCAAGCCGCTGATCCAGCCGCAGGCGCCGCAGATTCCGGCCATTGCGCTGGGCGACTGGAGCAGCAACGCGGCCGTGCGCGCGGCGCTGCAGGTCAATGCGCTGGTGCCGGTTGGCGTGGTGCTGGCGCTGCTCATGGCGTGGGGCTTTGCGCGCACGCGTTTCGGCCTGCTGGTGCGGCTGGCGGGGGATTCGTCGAGCGCGGCGCGGGCGCTGGGCTACTCGGTGTCGGGCATCCGCATCGCGGCCACCACGGCGGGCGGCTTCATCGCGGGCCTGGGCGGCGCGTCGCTCACGCTCTTCTATCCGGGCAGCTGGAACGAGGGCATCAGCAGCGGCCAGGGCCTGATCGCGGTGGCGCTGGTGATCTTCGCGCGCTGGAGCCCCCTGCGCTGCGTGGGCGCGGCGCTGCTGTTCGGCGGCGCGGGCGCCATCGGGCCGGCGCTGCAGTCGGTGGGCATCGGCTGGGGCTACCACCTGTTCAACACCGTGCCCTATGTGCTCACGCTGGCGATCCTGTACCTGAGCTGCAAGCCGGGCGAGGTGGCCGCGGGCAGCCCGGGCGAACTCTCTTCCGCACGCTAGCATGAAAGCTCCCCCCAGCCTTGCCCACTTCGTGTGGCTTCTGCACCCCCTCAAGGGGGCAACACCAGCGGCCTGGCAGAGCCAGTTCCGCGGTGTTTCCCGGCTCGGACGCGCCGATTTCATGCGGCGTTGGTGGCGCGCGTTGCAATGGACCATTGACATGACCGAACGCTTCGTCGACGCCAACCCCTACCCCTGGCCCTACAACGGCGCGCTGCGGCCCGACAACACGGCGCTGATCGTGATCGACATGCAGACCGATTTCTGCGGCAAGGGCGGCTACGTGGACGTGATGGGCTACGACCTGTCCCTCACGCAGGCGCCCATTGAACCCATCCGCGGGCTGCTGGAGGTGATGCGCGCCCAGGGCTTTCACGTCATCCACACGCGCGAAGGCCACCGGCCCGACCTGGCGGACCTGCCGGCCAACAAGCGCTGGCGCTCGCGGCAGATCGGCTCAGGCGGCGTCGGCATTGGCGACGCGGGGCCGTGCGGCCGCATCCTGGTGCGTGGCGAGCCGGGGTGGGAAATCATTCCGTCGCTCGCGCCCCTGCCGGACGAAGTCGTCATCGACAAGCCGGGCAAGGGCTCGTTCTATGCCACCGACCTGGACCTGGTGCTGCGCACGCGCGGCATCGAGAACCTGATCCTCACCGGCATCACCACCGACGTGTGCGTGCACACCACGATGCGCGACGCCAACGACCGCGGCTATGAATGCCTGCTGCTGTCCGATTGCACGGCCGCCACCGACCACGGCAACCACCTGGCGGCGCTGAAGATGATCACCATGCAAGGCGGCGTGTTCGGCGCGCATGCCAGCTCGCACGCGCTCATCGCCGCGCTGGAGGCATCCGCATGATCGCGCCGCTCGACCCGCAGCCGCGCGAGACTGGCGCACTGGCGCTGGACACCTACGAGCTCACCAAGCGCTTTGGCGCCTTCACGGCGCTGGACCATGTGACCATGCGCGTGGAGCCGGGCAGCGTGCATGCACTGCTGGGCGAAAACGGCGCCGGCAAGAGCACGCTGGTGAAATGCGTGGCGGGCTTCCAGGTGGCGGAGGAGGGCAGCATCCTCATCGACGGGCGCGAGCAGAGCATTGCCAACCCCATCGTCGCGCGCGCCCTGGGCATCGGCATGGTCTACCAGCACTTCACGCTGGCGCCGGGCATGACGGTGGCCGAGAACCTGCTGCTGGCCGGCGGCCGCACGCCGGCCGTGATCGACTGGAAGACCCAGCGCGCCGAGCTCCAGGACTTTCTCGCGACCACGCCCTTCAGCCTGGACCTGGACGCGCGCCCCGCGGACATGGCCGCCGGCGAAAAGCAGAAGCTCGAGCTGCTCAAGCAGCTGTACCTCCAGCCCCGCCTGCTCATCCTCGACGAGCCCACCTCGGTGCTCACGCCCCAGGAGGCCGATGAAGTGCTGGGCCATGTGCGCGAGTTCGCCCGAAGCGGGCTGTGCAGCGTGCTCCTCATCACCCACAAGTTCCGCGAGGTGATGCAGTACGCCGACGACGTGACCGTGCTGCGCCGCGGCAAGGCCGTGCACCACTGCAGCGTGGCCAGCACGCAGCCGGCGCAGCTGGCCGCCGCGATGATGGGCGAGGCCGCAGGCTCGCCGCAGGTGGCGGCCGAGGCCGCCTCGGCGCGCATCCCGCGCACGCCTGTATCGGCCACCGCGCCGAATGCCTTGCAGGTCGAGGGGCTGCGCGCCCTGGGCGACCGGGGCACGCTGGCCGTGCACGACCTGAGCCTGCAGGTGCGCGCGGGCGAAATCCTGGGCGTGGCCGGCGTCTCCGGCAACGGCCAGCGCGAACTGGTGGAGGCGCTGGTGGGCCAGCGCGCGCGGCTGGGCGGGCTGGTGCATGTCAACGGCAAGCCCTATCACGCACGCCGGGAAGAAAACCGGGCGCTGAAGGTGCGCAGCCTGCCCGAGGAGCCGCTGCGCAACGCCTGCGTGGGCGACCTCAGCGTGGCCGAGAACATGGCGCTGCGCGACTTCGACGCGCCGCCGCTGGCGGCCCGGGGCGTGCTGCGCTTTCCTGCCTGGCGCAGCCGCGCGCGCGAATGGATTCGCGAATACGGCGTGAAGACCCAGGGCGAGGATGCGCCCATCCGCAGCCTGTCGGGCGGCAACGTCCAGCGGGCTGTGCTGGCACGCGAGCTGGCCGGCGAGATCGCGGTGCTGATCGCGGCCAATCCGGTGTTCGGCCTGGATTTCGCGGCGGTGGCGGAAATCCACGCGCGCATCCTGGACGTGCGCGCGCGCGGCGGCGCGGTGCTGCTCATCAGCGAAGACCTGGACGAACTGCTGGGGCTGGCCGACCGCATCGTCGTGATGAGCGAAGGCCGCATCGTGTTCGAAACACCCGCGGCGGGCGCCGAGCGCCACGTGCTGGGGTCGCACATGGGCGGCGGCGAGCACGGCCACGCCCATCCGCCTTATCAACACGCTGCCTGAGGCCCGGCCCATGACAAGAAAGCTGCAGTTCGACGCCCAGCCCTTCGGCTTCGAGTGCGAGGTGGAGCGCACGGCGCTGGTCATCATCGACATGCAGCGCGACTTCATCGAGCCGGGCGGTTTCGGCGAGAGCCTGGGCAACGACGTGGCGCTGCTCGCGGCCATCGTGCCGGCCTGCCAGGCCGTGCTGACGGCCTGGCGCCAAGCCGGCGGCCTGGTGGTGCACACGCGCGAGTCGCACCGGCCCGACCTCGCCGACTGCCCGCCTGCCAAGCGCAACCGCGGCAACCCGCTGCTGCGCATCGGCGACCTCGGGCCCATGGGCCGCATCCTCGTGCAGGGCGAGCCGGGCAACCAGATCATCGATGCGCTCAAGCCTGCGGCGCTGGAAATCGTGATCGACAAGCCCGGCAAGGGCGCCTTCTATGCCACGCCGCTGCAGGCCAGGCTGCAGGAGCGTGCGATTCGCAAACTGCTCTTCATGGGCGTGACCACCGAGGTGTGCGTGCAAACCAGCATGCGCGAGGCCAACGACCGGGGCTACGACTGCCTGCTGCTGGAAGACTGCACCGAAAGCTACTTTCCCCGGTTCAAGACAGCCACGCTGGAGATGGTGCGCGCCCAGGGCGGCATCGTCGGGTGGACGGCCCCGAGCGCCCACCTGCTGGCGGCCATGGGCAAGGCCCAAAACGCCTAATATTTGCCCGTGACCCTCGTCCGCTCACCTTCTCGCTCTTCCTCGTCGCCCGAATCCGTCGTGTTCCGCACGCGCGCGGACGAGGTGTATGCGCAGCTCAAGCGCGACGTGGCCGAGTTCCGCCTGGTGCCAGGCGACCGCTTCACCGAGAACGAGATCAGCGAGCGGCTGAACGTGTCGCGCACGCCGGTGCGGCAGGCGCTGTTCCGGCTGCAGCAGGAAGGCTTTGTCGAGGTGCTGTTCAGAAGCGGCTGGCGCGTGCTGCCCTTCGACTTCGACCAGTTCGAGCAGCTGTACGACCTGCGCATGGTGCTGGAGACCACCGCCGTGCACCGCCTGTGCGAGGCCGACCACCGGGTGGACCGCAGCCTGCTGGCCGAGCTGGCGGCCATCTGGCTGGTGCCCGCCGCGCAGCGCAGCGCCGACACCGCCCAGGTGGCCCAGTGGGACGAGGAATTCCACTGCGCGCTGGTGGCCGCCGCCGGCAACAACGAGATGGCCCGCATCCACCGCGACGTGACCGACCGCATCCGCATCATCCGGCGCCTTGATTTCACCGTGCAGCGCCGCATCGACACCACCTACGACGAACACGCCAAGATCCTCAAGGCCATCCGCGCCAACCGGGGCGACCAGGCCGCCATGCTCTTGCGCGCGCACATCGAGACCAGCCAGGCCGAGGTGCGCAAGATCACGCTGCACCAGGTGCACATGGCGCGGCACGCGGTGGGGTCGGGGCGCTGAGGTGTTCGCGCTCAGGCCAGTTGCGCGAGGCGCTCGCGCAGGAACTCCATGAAGGCGTAGGCAATGACGGGCAGCTGGCGTCCGCGCAGGCTCGCCAGCACCAGCTCGCCGCGCGGAAAGCCCCGGTCTTCGATCTCCCGCGCCACCACGTCACGCTCGTCGGGCAGGACGCCGATGGCCATCTGGAATGAAATCGAGCGCTGGTCGAAGACGCAGCCGCGCAGGAACTCGAAGCTGTTGCTCTCCACCATCGGCCCCAGCCGGATGGAGCTGCGGGAGAGAAAGCGTTCCAGCAGCTGGCGGCCGCCGGTGTCGCGGTTCGGCAGCACCAGCGGGTAGTCGGCGCAGTCGCGAAGTCGCAGGCCGCCGCCTGTGCGCCGCGCCAGCGGGTGCTGTGCGTGCATGAGCGCCACCAGGCGCTGCTCCAGCGAGGCGCTGCGCTCGATGTCGCTTTCCGGTTCGAGGTTGAAGACCAGCGCCAGGTCGGTGCCGAAGCTGCGCAGCGCCTCGGCGGCCTGCACATGGTCGCCGATCCGCACATCGAAAGCCACCAGCGGATGCGATTGCCGGAATGCCTGGATGGCCTGGGGCAGGAAGCGCGGTGCGAGCGCCTGGCTGGCCACCACCCGCACCGTGCCCCGGCGCAGGCCCTTGAGCTCCTCGATCTCGGAGCGCACCTGATCCAGCTCGGCCGCGCGGCCGCGCACGTAGCGCATGAACAGCTCGCCGGCGGTGGTCAGGCGCATGCCGCGCGGCAGCCGCTCGAAGATCGGCGTGCCCAGCTCCTCCTCGATGTCCTGGATGCGGCGGTTCACCGCCGAGGGCGCCACGTGCAGCCGTTCGGCGGCCTGGCGGATGGAGCCCGCGCGCGCCACCTCGTCGGCATAGCGCAGGAAGCGTAGATGGTTCATGCCTCGTGACCTGTGAATCCGGATGACGCGCCAGCTGCATGAAGCGGGCCAGCGTCGTGAGCGCCAGCGTTGCCGAAACGGCAACGCACAGTACGTCAAACGGTACGAATTCGGAGCGGCTTCTGGCACGTTGACTGCGTGCTTGCTGCGCATGAACCGCAAGACCGCCGCCCGGCGCACCAAAGTCGATCAGCCCATGCGTTTCGGCCCCGCGCCGCACAACGCCTGGACCCTCGACGACCAGGGCCTGAGCCTGGTGCGCACACCGAAGCGCCCCAGGCCGGTGCGCATCGAGGCGCGCCCCCAGGCCATCGAATTCGACCTGGCGCGCAGCGCGCTGCTGGTGGTAGACATGCAGAACGACTTCTGCCACCCCGAAGGCTGGTTCGGCCAGAAGGGCCTGGGCGTGAAGGCGGCGCGCAAGCCCATTCCCGTCATCGCCCGATTGCTTGATGCCTGGCGTGCGGCCCAAGCGCCGGTGGTGTGGGTCAACTGGGGCATTCGCGCCGATGCGCGCAACCTGAGCCCGACGATTCATTTCAAGGGCAAGCGCAGCGCCGAAGGCGTGGGCTATGCCGAGCGCTCGCCCATCGACCACGGGCCCGCGCTGGTGCAGGGTGAGTGGGGCGCCCGGGTGGTCGATGAACTGAAGGTGCTGCCCGAGGACATCACGGTGCACAAGCACCGCCTGAGCGGCTTCTGGGACAACGAGCTGGACAGCCTGCTGCGCCAGCAGGGCATCGGCACGCTCTTCTTCGCCGGCATCAACACCGACCGCTGCGTGTTCTCGACGCTGCAGGACGCGGCCTTCCTTGGCTACGACTGCGTGCTGCTGGAAGACGCATGCAGCACGCCGTCGCCCGCGCATGTGACGCGCGGCATCCACTTTCTCGTCGAGACGCTGCATGGCTTCGTGGCCCGGGCAGATGCATTGACGAGCGCACTTCCTTCTTCCCAACGCAACACCAGGAGTTCCAGATGAACATGCTCCGCTTCTTTCCTCGCGTCCATCGCCGAACGGCCTTTGTGATCGGCGCCGGCGTGCTCGCCTTGTCCGGCAGCGTCGCCAGCGCGCAGACCTCCATCCGCATGGTGCTCAACTGGAAATACGAAGGGGCGCAAGCCTGGTTCTTCCTCGCCCAGGACAAGGGCTACTTCAAGGCCGAGGGGCTGGACGTGACCATCGACCAGGGCGAAGGCTCCGCAGCCTCCATCCCGAAGGTGGCGGCCGGCGCCTACCAGGCTGGCTTTGGCGACAGCAACGCGCTCATCGACCTGGCCGCCAAGCGCCCGGACGAGGCCCCGGTGGGCGTCTTCATGCTCTACAACACGCCGCCCTTCACGCTGGTGGTCAAGAGCGACAGCCCGATCCGCACGCCCAAGGACCTGGAAGGCAGGACGGTGGGCGGCCCGGCCAACGACGGCGCGCTCAAGCTCTTCCCGGCCTTCGCCAAGATCGCCAAGGTCGATGCGTCCAAGGTGAGCATCACCAACATGGCACCCAACCTGCGCGAGCAGATGCTCTCGCGCGGCCAGATCGACGCCGCCTTCGGCTACGTGACCACCGTCACCTTCAGCGCCAAGGCGATGGGCCTGGACCCGGCCAAGGACCTGCGCTTCATCCGCTACGGCGACCACGGCATGGACCTGTATTCCAACACCGTGTTCTTCTCGCGCAGCTTCGCCAAGGACAAGCCCGAAGCCGTGCGCGGCTTCGTCAAGGCGCTCAACCGCGCCATTGCCGACGTGATCGCCAATCCGGATGCCGGCGTCGATGCGGTCATGAAGCGCGAGCCGCTGCTCAAGCGCGACGTCGAGAAGGAAAAACTGCTGGCCACCCTGCGCAACGACATGAGCCACCCCGAGATCGCCCGCATCGGCCTGGGCGACATCGACGAGGCGCGCATGAAGCGCGGCATCGACATCGTGGCCGACGCCAACCAGCTGCCGCGCACGCCCGCCGTGGGCGAAGTGTTCGACCGCAGCTTCCTGCCGCCGCGCGCGCAGCGCCCCTCCAGCCTCATCCAGCCCTGAACCCCACGCCTTCAAACAGACAGACAAGCGAAAGACGAACATGGATCTCCAACTCAAGGACAAAGTGGTGCTCATCACCGGCCCCGCCAAGGGCATGGGCAGCGCGGTGACGCTGGCCTTTGCAAAAGAAGGCGCCAGGCTGGTGCTGGCCGGGCGAGATACCGCGGCCATCGAGCCGGTGGCGCAGCAGGCGCGCGCGCTGGACGTCGAAGTCATCGTGGTGCCCTGCGACCTCACGCAGAGCGCGCAGACCGAAGCGCTGGCCGCGCGGGCGCTCGACGTGTTCGGCCGCATCGACGTGCTGGTCAACGTGGCCGGCGGCTCGGGCCCCATCGGCAAGACGGGTTGGGAAACCACGGCCGAGGAATTCGACGAGATCGTGCAGCTGAACATGAAGGGCTGCTTCAACACCATGCACGCCGTGCTGCCCTCGATGATCGAGCGCCGCAGCGGCAAGGTGGTGAACGTGGGCGGCACCTTCGGCATGCGCGGCCGTGCCGGGCGCATGGCGTATTCGGCTTCCAAGTGGGGGCTGCGCGGCATCACCAAGAGCTTTGCGCTGGAGGCGGGCCCCTACGGCATCAACGTCAACTGCGTGGCGCCGGGCATGGTCGACGGCCCGCGCTTTCGCGAGAAGGTGTGCGCCAACATGGCCAGCAAGCTGGGCATCACGCTGGAAGATGCGATGCAGCGCCATGCGGCCGACTACGCGTTGCGCCGCGTGTCCACCGATGCGGACGTGGCCCATGCGTGCCTGTTCATGGCCAGCGAGGTCTCGCGCCAGATCACCGGCGTGGACCTGCCGGTCGATGGCGGTTGGGCCGCGCTGTGAACGGGAGGCGCGCCATGAAGGAAGTCGACCTCGTCATCCGCGGTGCCCAGGTGGTGTCGCCGGACCGCATCGTGCCTGCCGCCGTGGCGGTGGCCGGCGAACAGATCGTGGCGGTGGGCCACGACGACACCATGCCGCCCGCGCGCGAGGAACTGCGCGCAGACGGCCTGTACCTGCTGCCCGGTGCCATCGACAGCCACGTGCACTTCCGCGATCCGGGCTACCCGCACAAGGAAACCTGGAAGACCGGCTCGGCCGCCGCCGCGCTGGGCGGCGTGACCACGGTGTTCGAGATGCCCAACACCAATCCTGCCACCGGCACCATCGAGGCGCTTCGCATCAAGCAGAAGGCGGCCGAGGCCTCGTACGTGGACTTCGGCATCCACGGACTGCTGGGCGACGACACGATCGACCGGCTGGAAGAGTTGCTGGAAGGCGGCGTGACCAGCTTCAAGGCCTTTGTCGGCAACACCTTCGGCAACCTGCCGGCCCCCACCGACGGCGCGCTGCTCGAAGGCTTCGAGACGCTGGCGCCGCTGGGCATCCGCACCGTGGTGCATGCCGAGAACTCATCCATCCTGCAGCGCAGGCAAAAGCAGATGCAGGCGGCCGGGCGCATCGACGCCATGGCGCACCTGGCGGCGCGGCCCGCGGTGGCCGAGATCGAGGCCATCGGCCGCGTTCTGACGCTGGCCGAATGGACCGGCGCGCGCGTGCACATCGCGCATCACAGCGCGGCCGATTCGCTCTATCTGCTTCGCGAGGCGCGTGCGCGCGGCGTGGACGTGACGGCCGAGACCTGCCCGCAATACCTGCTGCTCAACACCGACCACATGCGCACGCTCGGCGGCGTGATGCGGCTGAACCCGCCCATCCGCGAGCCGCGCCACAACCAGCCGCTGTGGAATGCGCTGATGGATGGCACGCTGGACATGATCGCCACCGACCACGCGCCGCACGCGCCGGAAGAGAAGACGCGTCCCAACATCTGGGAATGCGACTGCGGCTTCCCGGGCGTGGAGACGCAGATGCCGCTGATGCTCACGGAAGTGAATCGAGGTCGCGCCAGCCTCATGGACTACGTGCGCTGGAGCGCGGTCAACCCGGCCAAGGCCTGGGGCCTGTACGGCACCAAGGGCGTGATCGCGCCCGGCGCGCATGCCGACATCGCATTCGTCGACATGAGCCGGACCGGCGTGCTCTCGCAGAACAAGCTGCAGAGCATCAGCAAGATCTCGCCGTGGAACGGACGCGCGGTGCAGGGCTACCCGGTGCACACGCTGCTGCGCGGCCGATTCGTGATGCGCGAAGGCCGCCTGGTGCAGGACATGGCCGGCTGGGGCCGCAGCGTGAAGAGCGTGCAGCGCATGCCGACGGCCAAGCCGCGCAACACCGAGCACTACAGCAGCGCCATCCTGCGCACGCCGCCCGGCGTGCCCGAAACGGCCACGCCCGTGGGCGAAATCGATTGGAGCCGTGCATGAGCGCGGGCCGTGTCCAGCAAGTGGGCGTGTGGCGCATTGGCTGCAGCGGACCGGGCGACCTGCGCGGCGTGCAGGCGCTGATCGATTCGGGCGAGTTGGTGCCCCAGGACATCGTGGCCGTGATGGGCAAGACCGAAGGCAATGGCTGCGTCAACGACTTCACGCGCGAATACGCGGCGTCGGCGTGGTGCCAGCTGCTGGCGCCGGCGCTGGGCTGCACGCCGCACGAGGTGCATGGGCGCGTGGCGCTGGTGATGTCCGGCGGCACGGAAGGTGTGCTGTCGCCGCATTTCACTGTGTTCACGCGACGCTGGGTCGACGGCGCTGCCAACGCAGGCAAGCGGCTGGTGGTGGGCGTGGCGCACACGCGCGACTTCCTGCCCGAAGAAATTGGCCGCGCCGCGCAGATCGACGCCACGGCGCAGGCGGTGGAAGAGGCGATGCGCGATGCCGGCATCGACGGCGCAAGCGACGTGCACTTCGTGCAGGTCAAGTGCCCCTTGCTGACTTCCACCAAGGTGTCGGCCACCTTGTCGCGGGGCGCGGCGCCCGTCACGCACGACAGCTACGAGTCGATGGGCTATTCGCGCGGCGCCTCGGCGCTGGGCGTGGCCGCGGCGCTGGGCGAAGTGGCGCGCGAACGCATTGCAGATGCGGCCGTGCTGTCGGACTGGGGCCTGTTCTCGGCGCGGGCTTCTGTCTCGGCGGGCATCGAGTTGGAGGGCAATGTGGTCATCGTCCTGGGCGAGTCGCGCGCCAGCGCCTCGCCGTTTCGCATCGCACACACCGTGATGCAGGACGCCATTGATGCCGCCAGCGTGCGCGGCCTGCTGCGCGAAGCCTTCGGGCTCGACGTCGAGGCGGATGCGAAGTTGCTGTCGAAGCGGCTGGTCAACCTGCTGGCCAAGGCAGAAGCCAGCCCGGACGGCCGCGTGCGCGATGTGCGCCACACCATGCTCAACGACTCGGACATCCATGCCACGCGCCACGCACGCGCCGTGGTCGGCGGCGTGCTGGCCTCGCTGGCCGGAAACACGGCGCTGTATGTGTCGGGCGGCGCCGAGCACCAGGGGCCGGCCGGCGGCGGGCCGGTGGCCGCCATCGTGCGCGCGGACGAATACGAGAGGACCTCATGACACAAGACTTCATCCAGTTGTCCGACGTGATGCTGCGCTATGGCGGCGGCACCATCGCGCTGGACCACACCACGCTGGGCATTGCCAAGGGGGACTTCGTCGCGCTGGTGGGGCCCAGCGGCTGCGGCAAGTCGACCATCCTCAAGCTGGTGGCCGGGCTCCTGCGGCCCAGCGCCGGCGCCGTGATCGCCGGTGGCCGCGAAGTGGGCGCGGCCGGCGTGCAGCCGCCCGACGGGCGCCACGCATCGGACGCGCCGCGCCTTCGCATCGGCCTGGCCTTCCAGAACCCGACCATGCTGCCCTGGCTGACGATCCGCGAGAACGTGATGATTCCGCTGAAGGTGGTGCAGCCCTTCCGCAGCGAATGGCGGCAGAAGAAGCGCGGCGAGTATGCCGAGCGCGCCGACGCCCTGCTGGCCCAGGTCGGCCTGCGAGGCTTTGGCGACAAGCGGCCCTGGCAGCTGTCGGGCGGCATGCTGCAGCGCGCATCGCTGTGCCGCGCGCTGGTGCACGAGCCCGAGCTGTTGCTGCTGGACGAGCCCTTCGGCGCGCTGGACCAGTTCACCCGCGAGGAGCTTTGGGACATCATGCAGAAGCTCTGGATGGAGCGCCGCCCCACCGTGCTGCTGGTGACGCACGATCTGCGCGAGTCGGCTTATCTGGCCAATCGCATCTGCGTCATGAGCGCACGGCCGGGCCGCATTCTCGAAACGCGCGATGTCGGCTTCGCCCGCCCCCGCACGCTGGAAGGCAGCTATGCGCCCGAGTTCGCGGCGCTGGTGCAGCAGCTGCGCATGCGGATCGCCCAGGCGCGCAGCGACGGTGATGCATCGCGTACCGACGCAGGCAACGAGCCGGTGTTTGCGTCGGCGGCCCCGCGCGGGGAGGCCGTGGCATGAGCGCGGCGCCATCCCCCAAGCTGCGGCAGCGCCTGCTGTCGGGCAGCGCACTGGTCGGCTTCTTCGTGCTGTGGGAGCTGGTGTGCCTGGCCACCGGCGTGTCCGACCTGGTGTTGCCGCGGCCCAGCCAGATCGCGCTGGTGCTGGTGCAGAAGATGTCGCTCCTGTGGCCGCACACGCTGCAGACGCTCTACACGACCTTCGTCGGCTTCGCGCTCGGCGTGCTCGTGGGCGTGCTGCTGGGCGTGCTGATCGGCTCGTCCAAGCTGGCCTACGACGTGACCTATCCGCTGCTGGTGGGTTTTTCCAGCATTCCGAAGGTGGCGGTGGTGCCGCTGTTCGTCGTGTGGTTCGGCGCGGGCACCGTGCCGGCCATCCTCACCTCGATGGTGATCAGCATCTTTCCGGTGGTCGTCAACGTCGCCACCGGGCTGGCCAGCACCGAGCCGGAGCTGGAGGACGTACTGCGCGTGCTGGGCGCCCGCAAGCGCGACATCCTGTGGAACGTCGGCCTGCCGCGCACGCTGCCTTACCTGTTCGCCTCGCTCAAGATCGCCATCACGCTGTCCTTCGTGGGCACCGTGCTGAGCGAAACGGTGGCGGCCAACAAGGGCATCGGCACGGTGATGATGATCGCCAGCGGCAACTTCGATGTGCCGATGGTGTTCGCGGGCCTGTTCCTGCTGGCGCTGATGGGTGTGCTGCTCTATGCGGTGTCCGCCTTCCTGGAACGCCGCATGACCGGCTGGGCGCAGCGCAAGAACGATATGGTGATGGCATGACCCCAAGCAAACGCATCCACATCACCGCCGGCGGCCTGCACTTCGTGGCCGAAACCCATCCCGACGCGCCGCTGACCGTGGCCGCCTTCGAGAAGCTGCTGCCTTATCGGCAAAAGCTCATCCATGTGCGCTGGAGCGGGGAGGGCGTCTGGGTGCCGCTGGGCGAGTTCCAGCTCGGCGTGGGCTTCGAGAACCACACCAGCCATCCGTCGGTGGGCGACATCCTGTTCTACCCCGGCGGCTACAGCGAGACGGAAATCATCCTCGCCTACGGCGCCTGCAGCTTCTCCAGCAAGCTGGGGCAGCTGGCGGGCAACCACTTCCTCACCATCACCGAAGGGCGCGAGCAACTGCGCGCGCTGGGCACCAAGGTGCTGTGGGAAGGCGCGCAGGACGTGCTGTTCGAACCCGAGTGACATCTCTTCCCAGGTCTCTTTCCAAGGAAACTCCCATGACATCCTCCATCGGCCGCCGCCACATCCTGCGGGGCCTGGCCGGCGCCGCCGTGCTTGCTTCGCCGCTGGTGCGGGCCGCCGACGGCCCGACGCCGGTGCGCTTCGTGCTCGACTGGAAACTGCAGGGCGTGCATGGCTGGTTCCAGCTCGCGCTCTCGCGCGGCTATTTCGCCGCCGAGAAGCTGGACGTGACCATCGACCAGGGCGAAGGCTCGGCGGCCAGTGTCACCAAGGTCATGGCCGGTGGCTACCAGACCGGATTCGGCGACGTCAATGCCATTGCGCAGATGGCGGCCACCCGGCCCGGCGAGGCGCCGGTGATGGTCTACATGCTCTACAACCGCGCGCCGTATGCCTTGATCGTGAAAGCGTCCAGCCCGGTTCGCAGCATGCGCGACCTGGAGGGACGCACCCTCGGCTCGCCTGCAGGGGGTGCCGCCGCGAAGATGTTTCCCGTGGTGGCCGCGCGGGCCGGCATCGACGCCGCCAAGGTGCAATGGATGAACATGGCGCCCAACCTGCAGGAGCAGATGCTGCTCAAGGACCATGTGGAAGGCTCGGCCGTGTTCTCGGTCACCAGCTACATGAACCTGGTGGCGCAGGGCGTGGACCCCGACCGCGACATCCGCTGGTTCCACTACGCCGACCACGGGGTGGACCTGTATGGCAACGGCGTGCTGGTGTCGCGCAGCTTCCTGCGCGAACGGCCCGAGGCGGTGGCCGGCCTGGTGCGCGCCATTCATCGGGCCGTGCGTGACACGCTGGCCGACCCGGGCGCCGCGATGGCCGCGTTGAAGGCGCGCGAGCCCTTGCTGGACGTGGCGCTCGAAAAGCGCCGCCTGCTGTATGCGCAGCGCACGGTGATCCTCACGCCCGAAGTCGGGGTGCGCGGCCTGGGCGATGTCGATGACGAGCGCATGGGCCGTGCCATGGCCCAGCTGCAGCAGGCCTTTTCGTTACCGCGTGCGCCGGCGCCGCAGGAGGTGTTCGACCGGCGCTTCCTGCCGTCGCTGGCCGAGCGCAAGGCGGCCTTGGCCTGAGCATTGCATAGCGGATCGCCATGACCCAGCAGATGCCTTCCACCTCCACGCAACTCGACTGCGCCTGGCTGCTGTCCGAGCCGGGCGTTACCTCGCCGCAGCCCGACATGCGCATCGCTATCGGCGGCGACGGACGCATCGAAGCGATGGTGCCGACGGATCAGCCCGCAGGCGGGCCGCGCCGGCTGGCGCTGCCCGCCCTCTCGAACGCGCACGACCATGGCCGTACCTTCCGCAGCGCCACCCTGGGTGCCTACGACAAGCCGCTGGGAAGCTGGATCCCGTTCCTGGGCGTGGTGCCGGGCATGGACCCGTACCTGTGCGCCGCCACCTCCTTCGCGCGCTCGGTGCGCCACGGCGTTGCCAATCTCATGGTGCACTACACGCGCGTGCAAGGCGGCATGCCCTTCGTCGACGAGGCGCGGGCGGTGGCGCGAGCGGCGCGCGACGTCGGCGTGCGCATCGGCTTGGCCGTGGCCATGCGCGATCGCAACGGCATTGCCTATGAAGATGACGCGGCGGTGCTGCGCGCATTGCGCCCGGGCATTCGCGACGCAGTGGCCGGACGCCTGTCCGCCAAGGCCGTGGCACCGGCGCAGCAGATCCGGCAGGTGGACGAGGTGGCCCAGATGCTGGAGGAAGAAGGCCTTGCCGGCCAGGTGACTGCGCAGTACGGCCCGGCCGCGGTGCAGTGGTGCAGCACGCCGCTGCTGGAGGCCATTGCGCTGGCCTCGGCCGACACGGGCCGGCCGGTGCACATGCATTGCCTGGAGACGCCCTACCAGCGTGCCTGGGCCGACCGCCACCATCCCGAGGGCATGCTGCGCTTCCTGGACCGGATCGGACTGCTCAGCCCGCGCCTCACGCTCGCGCATTGCACCCACGCCCGGCCCGAGGAACTGGCCCTGCTGGCCGAGCGCGGCGTGACCATTGCCGTCAACACCAGCTCCAACCTGTACCTCAAGTCGGGCATCGCGCCGGTGGCCGAGATGCTGCGACAGGGCTGCCGCGTCGCCATGGGCCTGGACGGCACCGGCATCGACGAGGACGACGATGCGCTGCGGGAAATGCGCCTGGCCTACATGCTGCACCGGGGCTGGGGCTTCGACACCACCATGACGCGGAAGCAGCTGTGGGACTTTGCCGGCCGCCATGGCGCGCGCAGCGTGAGCGGCGCAGGCGCCATCGCCACCGGCCGCCTGGCGCCCGGCGAGCCGGCCGACCTGGTGCTGCTCGATTGGGAGCGGCTCGACGACGATGCGATCTTCGCCGACGTGGACCCGATGGACCTGCTGCTGGCGCGTGCCAACGGCACTCACATCGACAAGGTGCTGGTGGGCGGCCGGACGGTGGTGGAAGGCGGGCGCGTCACCGGCATCGACGAGCCGCAGTTGCGCGCCGAGCTGGTCGCCCGCGCCCTCGCCGCACTGGCGGCGGACGGTGCCCACGGCCAGTGGCTCCAGACACTGCGCGCACTCGCGCAGGACCTGGCCCCCTTCTACAGCGAAGGGCCGCTGGGCTGCTGCAGCTAGAGCGTGAACTCGTAATCCACCGTGATCGGCGCGTGGTCGCTGAAGCGCACGGTCCTGTAGATCTCTTCGCTGCGCGCCAGCTGGGCGATGGCCGGGGTCGCCAGGTGGTAGTCCAGCCGCCAGCCCACGTTCTTGGCGCGCGCCTGGCCGCGATTGCTCCACCAGGTGTAGCAGTCGTCGGTGGTGTCGGGTTTGAGCAGGCGGTACACGTCCACCAGGCCCGCGCCTTCGGCGCCGATGTCCAGCAGGCGGGTCATCCAGGCGCGCTCCTCGGGCAGGAAGCCGCTGTTCTTCAGGTTGCCCTTCCAGTTCTTAAGGTCGGCTTCCTTGTGCGCGATGTTGATGTCGCCGCACAGCACGAACTCGCGCTCCTTCTTGAGCTGGACCAGGTGCGGAAAGAAGCCGGCCAGGAAGCGGAACTTGGCCGCCTGGCGCTCCTCGCCCGACGAGCCGCTGGGGAAGTAGCAGCTGATCACCGAGAACTTGCGCTTTGGCGTGTCGAAGCGCAGCTCCAGATAGCGGCCTTCGGCGTCGAATTCCTTGTCGCCCCAGCCCACCACCACGTCGCTGGGGGCATGCTTGGTGTAGACGGCCGTGCCGGCGTAGCCTTTCTTCTCGGCGAAGTGGAAGTGACCCTTGAGGCCGGCCATCTCCTCGAAACGGCCCTCGATGTCGCTGGCCTGGACGCGGATTTCCTGCATGCAAATACAATCCGGCGCCAGTTGCGCCACCCAGTCGGCGACGCCCTTGGTGGTGGCCGAACGCAAGCCGTTGAGGTTGAGGCTGGTGAGTTTGAACAAGGAAGGATTCCCGATGGCTTCAGAGGTGGTGGTGGGTCAGGACAAGACCGGCGAAGGCGAGCTTGCCCAGCAATTCGTGCAGTTCGCGCTGGATTCGGGGGTGCTGCGCTTCGGCCAGTTCAAGACTAAGGCGGGCCGCATGAGCCCCTATTTCTTCAATGCCGGCCTGTTCGACGACGGCGCCAAGATGGCACGGCTGGCGGAATTCTATGCAGACCGGCTGATCGCCAGCGGCCTGGAGTTCGACATGATCTTCGGGCCCGCCTACAAGGGCATTCCGCTGGGCGCGACGGTGGCCACCGAGCTGGCGCGGCGCGGACGCAACATTCCTTTTGCCTACAACCGCAAGGAAGCCAAGGATCACGGCGAAGGCGGCACCCTGGTCGGCGCGCCGCTCAAGGGCCGGGTGCTCATCGTCGACGACGTGATGTCCGCCGGCACCGCCGTCAGGGAGTCGATTGCCGCCATTCGCGCGGCCGGCGCTACGCCGCATGCGGTGGCCATCGCGCTCGACCGGCAGGAAAAAGCGACGGAAAACGGCGTGGACGTGGACCACAGCGCTGTGCAGTACGTCCGCAATCAGCTGGGCATGCAGGTTGTTTCGATTGCCTCGCTGGGCGACTTGCTTCAGTATCTGAGCACCCAGGCCGACAACGGCCTGGACGAGCACAAGCAGGCTGTGCTGGCATACCGGGCCCGCTACGGGGCGGCCTGAGGCCTGCAGCAGCGCTTGTCGTCCCTTCATACTCTTGTTGTTCTCCGACCGAGGTGTTGCCGGTGCGCCAGTTCGCCTTTTCTGCCATTGCCGCCAGCCTTGCGCTGCTGATGACCTGCACGGCGCAAGCACAGCCGCAGCGCGGTGACGCTGCCGCCGGTGGCGCGGGTATCTACTCCTGTGTCGACTCCCGCGGGCGCACCATCACCGCTGACCGTCCGATTGCCGACTGCAGCGACCGCGAACAGCGCGAACTCAACCCCAGCGGCACCGTCAAGCGCAAGGTCGACCCGACGCTGACGGCCCGCGAGCAGGCCGAGCGCGAAGAGAAAGACCGCCTGGCCCAGCAGGCGCAGTTGCGTGCGCAGGAAGAGCGCCGCCGCGAGCGTGCCCTGCTCATCCGCTACCCCACGCCGGCCGCGCACGACCGCGAGCGTGCCGACGCGCTGGCGCAGATCGATGTGGTGATCCAGGCCGCCCGCAAGCGCGTGGGCGAGCTGGCGCTGGACCGCAAGAAGGTGGACGAGGAGCTGGAGTTCTACAGCCGCGACATCAGCCGCGCGCCGGCCTCGCTCAAGCGCGAGCTGGACGACATCCAGCAAAGCACGGCGGTGCAGAACCGCTTCATCGCCGACCAGGAAGACGAGAAGCGGCGGGTGAACGCCCGCTTCGACGACGAGCGCGTCCGCCTGTCCAAGCTGTGGCCACCGCAGCCTGCGGCAGCCGCCGGCGTCACCCCAACCGGGACTTCAGCAAAGCGTTGACCTGGGCCGGGTTGGCCTTGCCGGCACTGGCCTTCATCACCTGGCCGACCAGGGCGTTGAAAGCCTTGTCCTTGCCGGCGCGGTATTCGTCGATGTTCTTCTGGTTCTTGGCCAGCACGTCATCGACGATCTTCTCCAGCGCACCGGTGTCGTTCATCTGCTTGAGGCCCTTGGCCTCGATGACGGCGTCCACGTCCTGGCCTTCGCCGGTCCACAGGGCCTCGAATACCTGGCGCGCGGCGTTGTTGGACACGGTGCCGTCACCGATGCGGGCAATCAACTGGGCCAGCTGCTTCGCGCTCACCGGGGCGGCCTCGATGCCGATTTCCTGCGCGTTCAGCCGGCGCGCGATCTCGCCGGTGATCCAGTTGCTCGCCAGCTTGGGCGCGGCGCCGGCGGCCACGGCCTCGTCGAAGTAGCGGGCCAGCGCCAGGCTCGAGGTGAGCTGCGTCGCGTCGTAGGCCGACAGGCCGTGTGCCTGCTGGTAGCGCTCGGCCATGGCGCGCGGCAGCTCGGGCATGGCGCCCTTCACGCGCTCGATCCACTCGGCCGAGATGGCCAGCGGCGGCAGGTCCGGGTCGGAGAAGTAGCGGTAGTCGGCCGCGTCTTCCTTGGTGCGCATGGCACGCGTCTCGCCGGTGTCCGGGTCGAACAGCACCGTGGCCTGCTCGATGGCGTGGCCGTCTTCCAGCTGCTCGATCTGCCAGCGGATCTCGTAGTCGATCGCCTGCTGCATGAAGCGGAAGCTGTTGAGGTTCTTGATCTCGCGGCGCGTGCCCAGCGGCTGGCCCGGCTTGCGCACCGAGACGTTGGCGTCGCAGCGGAAGGAGCCTTCCTGCATGTTGCCGTCGCAGATGCCGATCCACGTCACGATCTTGTGCAGCTCCTTGGCATAGGCCACGGCCTCGGCGGTGGAGCGCATGTCGGGCTCGGTCACGATCTCCAGGAGCGGCGTGCCGGCGCGGTTCAGGTCGATGCCCGACTGGCCGACGAAGTTCTCGTGCAGCGACTTGCCCGCGTCTTCTTCCAGGTGCGCGCGCACCAGGCGCACGGTTTTGAACTCTTCGCCCAGGTAGAAGCTCACCGTGCCGCCTTGCACCACCGGGATCTCGTACTGGCTGATCTGGTAGCCCTTGGGCAGGTCGGGGTAGAAGTAGTTCTTGCGCGCAAAGACGCTGCGCGGGGCGATGTGGGAGCCCAGCGCCAGGCCGAGCTGGATGGCGCGCTCCACGGCGCCCTTGTTCATCACCGGCAGTGTGCCGGGCAGGGCCAGGTCCACGGCGCAGGCCTGCGTGTTGGGCTCGGCGCCGAAGGCCGTGGCTGCGCGGCTGAAGATCTTGCTGGCGGTGGACAACTGGGCGTGGGTCTCGAAGCCGATGATGACTTCATAGCCCTGCACCAGCGGGCCGGTCGGACGGCCCTGTTGCTGTGCCTCGAAGGTGTTCACTTGTTCGTTGCTCATGTCAGAAGCCCTCCGGCGTGCGCGTGTGCCAGTCCGTGGCCTGCTGGAAGCGGTGCGCGGCATTGAGCAGCTTCGCTTCGTTGAAGTAGTTGCCGATCAGTTGCAGGCCGACGGGCATGTGGCCATCAAAACCGGCGGGGAGGCTCATGCCAGGGAGGCCGGCCAGCGAGCCGGGCAGGGTGAAGATGTCCGCCAGGTAGTCGGCCACCGGGTCGTCGCCGTGCTCGCCGATCTTCCAGGCCACGGTGGGCGCGGCCGGGCCGGCGATCACGTCGCAGTCCTTGAAGGCGTTCTGGAAGTCGTCGGCGATCATGCGGCGCACCTTCTGCGCCTGCAGGTAGTAGGCGTCGTAGTAGCCATGGCTCAGCACATAGGTGCCGATCATGATGCGGCGCTTGACCTCGTCGCCGAAGCCCTCTTCGCGCGTCTTCTTGTACATGTCGGCCAGGTCGGTGTAGTGCTTGGCGCGGTGGCCGAACTTGACGCCGTCGAAGCGGCTCAGGTTGCTGGACGCTTCGGCCGCGGCCAGGATGTAGTACACCGGAATGGACAGCTCGGTACGCGGCAGCGACACCACCACGCGCTTGGCGCCCAGCTTCTCGTACTCGGCCAGGGCCGATTCGACGGCGGCGCGCACGCCGGGCGCCACGCCCCCATTGCCGGACTCCAGGAATTCCTTGGGCACGCCGATGCGCAGGCCATCGAGCGAGTCGTTCAGCGAGCGCGCGTAGTCTTCGGCCGGGCGGTCGAGCGAGGTGGAGTCGCGGTCCGGGTCGGGGCCGCACAGGGTGCTCAGCAGCAGCGCGCAGTCCTCGGCGCTGCGGGCCATCGGGCCGGCCTGGTCGAGGCTGGAGGCAAAGGCCACCATGCCGTAGCGCGAGGCCCGGCCGTAGGTGGGCTTGATGCCGGTGATGCCGCAGAAGGAGGCCGGCTGCCGGATCGAGCCGCCGGTGTCGGTGCCGGTGGCCGCGGGCGCGAGGCGGGCTGCCACCGCGGCGGCGCTGCCGCCGGACGAGCCGCCGGGAATGCGCTCCGGGTCCCAGGGGTTGCGCACCGGCACGGCCTTGTCGTGGCCCACGGCCGGCACGGCCACGTTCTCGTTGGCCGAGCCCATGGCGAACTCGTCGCAGCTGAGTTTGCCCAGCGTCACCACGCCGGCCTCGGCCAGCTTGCGCACCACGGTCGCGTCGAAGGGCGACTGGTAGCCCGCCAGGATGCGCGAACCCGCCGTGGTGGGGAAGTCGGTCGTGACGAAGATGTCCTTGTGGGCAATGGGCACGCCGGCCAATGCGCCGGCGTTGCTTGCGGCGATCTTCTCGTCGGCGGCGCGGGCCTGCGCCAGGGTGGCGTCTTCATTGAGGGCCACGAAGGCGCCCAGCTCGGGATGCGATTTCACCCGGGCCAGGAAATGCTGGGCCGTCTCGACGGCCGACACCTTGCGCTCGGCCAGGGCCTTGGCGAGCTGGGTGACACCCAACTGGTGGAGGTCTTTCTTGCTGATGTCGCTCATCACTCGATCACCTTGGGCACGAGGAACAGGCCGGCTTCCACCGCCGGTGCGCTCTTCTGGTTGGCTTCGCGGTTGTTGGGCTCGGTGACCACGTCGTCGGCCAGGCGCAGGGTCACGTCCTGCACGGCCGCGACAGGATGGGCCAGGGGCTCGACGCCGGTGGTGTCGACGGCGCGCATGCGCTCGACCAGGCCGAAGAAGCCGTTGATCTGAGTGAGCATGCGCTCGCTTTCGCCGGTGCTCAGGTCGAGCCGGGCGAGCGACGCGATGCGCGCGATATCGGATGAGGACAGGGACATCGTAGAAAAGGCCGGAAAAACCGGCGTAAAACACGGCCCGGCAGGGGGCCGCGGACGCTGGACTCAGAGGGGATTCGGGTATTATCCCGCCTTTGCCGCAACGCCCGCGAACGCGTCGGCTTTTGCTGCAAAAGCGTTCAATTCATCCCCTTCAAAACGAAAAATGGGCGACGACATGCCGAAGCGCATGCGTGTCCCAGAGGATCCTGCACATGTTCGGAGCTTTCCGTCGGTATCTTTCCACCGACCTTGCCATCGACCTCGGAACTGCCAACACCCTGATCTTTGCCCGCAACAAGGGCATCGTGCTGGACGAGCCTTCGGTGGTCGCCATCCGTCATGAAGGCGGTCCGCACGGCAAGAAGGTGATCCAGGCCGTGGGCCGCGAGGCCAAGGCCATGCTGGGCAAGGTGCCCGGCAACATCGAGGCCATCCGCCCGATGAAAGACGGCGTCATTGCCGACTTCGTCATCACCGAGCAGATGATCAAGCAGTTCATCAAGATGGTTCACCCGCGCTCGCTGCTCACCCCCAGCCCGCGCATCATCATCTGCGTGCCCTGCGGCTCCACCCAGGTCGAGCGCCGCGCCATCAAGGACGCGGCCGAGGCCGCCGGCGCCACCTCGGTCTACCTCATCGAGGAGCCCATGGCCGCCGCGCTGGGCGCCGGCCTGCCGGTGTCCGAAGCTTCCGGCTCCATGGTGGTCGATATCGGCGGCGGCACCACCGAAGTGGGCGTCATCTCGCTGGGCGGCATGGTCTACAAGGGGTCCGTGCGCGTGGGCGGCGACCGCTTCGACGAAGCCATCATCAACTACATCCGCCGCAACTACGGCATGCTCATCGGCGAGCCGACGGCGGAAGTCATCAAGAAGAGCATCGGCTCGGCCTTCCCCGGCTCCGAGGTGAAGGAAATGGAAGTCAAGGGCCGCAACCTGTCCGAAGGCGTGCCGCGCAGCTTCACCATCAGCTCCAACGAAGTGCTGGAAGCGCTCACCGAGCCGCTCAACAACATCGTCTCCTCGGTCAAGAACGCGCTGGAACAAACGCCGCCCGAACTCGGCGCCGACATTGCCGAGCGCGGCATGATGCTCACCGGCGGCGGCGCGCTGCTGCGCGACCTGGACCGCCTGCTGGCGGAGGAAACCGGCCTGCCGGTGCTGGTGGCCGAAGACCCGCTGACCTGCGTGGTGCGCGGCTGCGGCATTGCGCTGGAGCGCATGGACCGGCTGGGCAGCATCTTCACGAGCGAGTGACGCTCCCCCCCAGCCTTGCCCACTTCGTGTGGCTTCTGCACCCCCTCAGGGGGCAACACCTGCGGCCCGGCAAAGCCGGTTCCGCGGTGTTTCCCGACTCGGGTGGTGCGTGATTTAAGGCTTCGGGTCTCTCCCTCAACCATCTCGCTCGTGGCATAAACAGGCATGCCGCTCGGCACTCTTGATCGAACCGCACCGCCCCTGTTCAACCAGGGGCCGTCGGCGCTTTCCAAGCTGATCCTGTTCAGTGCGCTGGCCATCTTCCTCATGGTGGCGGATGCGCGCTTTCATCTTGTCCAGCCGATCCGCAGCGTGGTCGGCACCGTTCTCTATCCGGTGCAGTGGCTGGCCCTGAAGCCGGTGCAGATGGTGCTGGGCGGCAGCAAGTACTTCGACGACCTGCAGACTGCGCAGCGGCGCGAGGAAGAGGCGCGCAAGGCGCTGGCCAGCCAGGCCGAGCGCGCGAGCCAGGCCGACGCCATGGCGCAGGACAACGCCCGCCTGCGGGCCCTGCTCGAGTTGCGCCAGACCACCCTCACGCCGGGCCGTGCGGCCGAGGTGCTGTACGACGCGGCCGACCCCTACAGCCGCAAGATCATCATCGACCAGGGGCAGACGCAGGGGATCGTTCCAGGCTCGCCGGTGATCGACGCGGACGGGGTGCTGGGGCAGGTGACGCTGGTCAACGCCTTCACCAGCGAGGTGACGCTGGTGATCGACCGCGACCTGTCCATTCCCGTCCAGAACACCCGCACCGGCGCGCGCAGCGTAGCCTTCGGCGATGCGACGGCGCACGGCGCCGGCATGGAACTGCGCTTCATGGGCGCCAACGCAGACCTGCGCGAAGGCGACCTGCTGGCCACCAGCGGCGTGGACGGTGTCTATCCCGCCGGCGTGCCGGTGGCCCGCATCGACCGCATCGAGCGGCGTGCCGATTCGGCCTTTGCCCGCATCTACTGCATGCCGCTGGCCACGGTGTCGGGTGCGCGCTATGTGCTGGTGCTGGCGCCGGTGGGGCAGCAGGCGCTGCGGCCCGCACCGCTGTCCGGCGATCCGCTGGCCGTGAGCAAGAAGAAGGAAAAGGACAAGGAGAAGTCGGACAAGGCCAAGGGCAAGGGCAAGGCAGAAAAGCCGACCGACAAACTCTCGGACAAGCCGGCCGACAAGGCGCCCGAGGCGGCCGCGCCAAAGCCCGCGACCCAGGCCGCGCCGCAAAAGCCCGGCGCGCAGCAGCAATCGGCGCCCAAGCCGGGTGCCGCGGCGGCAAACAAGCCCGAAGGGAGGTCGCCATGATCATGCGCCCCGGCCAGCAGCAGCTGCTGCTGCCGCTCAACCCCGGCTTCATGTGGGCCAGCCTGTTCGTGGCGATGCTGCTCAACATGCTGCCGCTGGGCCGCATCGCCTGGATGCCCGACCTGCTGGCGCTGGTCATCGTGTTCTGGGGCGTGCACCAGCCGGCGCGGGTGAGCATCGGCATTGCCTTCATGTTCGGCCTGGCCATGGACGTGCAGCAGTCGGCGCTGCTGGGCCAGCATGCGCTGTCCTACACCACGCTGGGCTTCATGGCGACCATGATCCACCGGCGGCTGCTCTGGTACCCCCTGTTTTCGCAGGCGCTGCAGGTGCTGCCGCTGTTTGCGCTGTCGCATCTGATCGAGTTGGGGCTGCGGCTGATCGGCGGCGGGGTGTTTCCCGGCTGGTCGGTGCTGCTGGCGCCGCTGATCGAGACGGCGCTGTGGCCCTTCGCGACCATCCTGCTGCTGGCGCCGCAGCGGCGCGCGCCCGAGCCGGACGCCAACCGGCCCTTGTGAAACTCCGCGCCCGTTCCTAAGCTCACAAGGCCATGACCGAGATCCGCAACGTCGCTGCCGACCTGGCGCGCTTTCGCCGGCGCGTGGTCGTGATCGCCTTGGCGGTTCTGTTCGCCTTCGGCCTGCTGGCTGCGCGACTGGTGTTTTTGCAGGTGGTGCGCCACGAGGACCTGGCCGAGCAGGCCGAAAGCAACCGCACGGCCATCGTGCCGGTGGTGCCCAACCGCGGGCTCATCCTCGACCGCAACGGCATCGTGCTGGCTTCCAACTACTCGGCCTACACGCTGGAGATCACGCCTTCGAAGGCGGGCGACGTGGAGGAGACCATCGACGGGCTGTCCGAGGTGGTCGACATCACCCCGCGCGACCGCCGCCGCTTCAAGCGCCTGCGGGAGGACTCGCGCAGCTTCGACTCGGTGCCGATCCGCACGCGCCTGACGGACGAGGAGGTGGCACGCTTCGCTGCCCAGCGCTATCGCTTTCCTGGCGTCGAGATCAAGGCGCGCCTGTTCCGCAACTACCCCAACGGCGAAACGGCCAGCCACGTGCTGGGCTACATCGGCCGCATCAACCAGCGCGAAAAAGAGGCGATGGAAGACTGGGAGGACGAGGACCAGGCCAACTACAAGGGCACCGACTACATCGGCAAGCTCGGCGTGGAGCAGAGCTACGAGAGGCCGCTGCACGGCCACACCGGCGTGGAGCAGATGGAGACCTCCGCAGGCGGACGCGCGGTGCGCCGGCTGGCCAGCCATCCGGCCACACCGGGCGATACGGTGATGCTGGCCGTGGACATCAAGCTGCAGAAGCTCATCGAGGACATGTACGGCGACCGGCGCGGCGCGGTGGTGGCCATCGACCCCAAGACCGGCGAGGTGCTGGCCTTCGTGAGCAAGCCGACCTTCGACCCCAACCTGTTCGTGGAAGGCATCGACTCCGAGAGCTGGAAGGAACTGTCGGAGTCCATCGACAAGCCGCTGCTCAACCGCGCGCTGCGCGGCACCTATCCGCCCGGCTCCACCTACAAGCCCTTCATGGCGCTGGCGGCACTGCAGACCGGCAAGCGCGCGGCCAACGTGTCGGTGCTGGATCCGGGCTACTTCAATTTCGGCGGCCACCGCTTCGGCAGCCCCGAGGGCTACCTGGGCAACGTCGACATGCGCCGCTCGATCCAGGTGTCGAGCAACATCTACTACTACTCGCTGGCCAACGAAATGGGCGTGGACATGATCCACGACCAGATGAAGCCGCTGGGCTTCGGCCAGATCACCGGCATCGACATCGGCGGCGAGGTCCGCGGCGTGCTGCCCAGCACCGAATGGAAGCGCAACGCCTACAAGCGCCCGGAAATGAAGAAGTGGTATGCCGGCGAAACCATCTCGCTGGGCATCGGCCAGGGCTACAACAGCTTCACCATGCTGCAGCTGGCGCAGGCCACCAGCATCGTGGCGTCCGGCGGCATCAAGCATCGCCCCCACCTGGTGCTGGCCACGCGCGATACCGTGACCGGCGAGACCACGCCGCTGCCGCAGCCGCCTGGCGAGAACCTGGGCCTCAAGCCAGCCAACATCGCCGTCATTCGCGAAGGCCTGGCCAGCGTGGTCACCGGCGGCACTGCGCGCGGCGTGTTCGCCGGCGCCGGCTATGCGGCCGCGGGCAAGACCGGCACGGCGCAGGCCGTGGGCATGGCGCCCAACGCCAAGTACAACGCCAAGGCGCTCGAGGAGCACCAGCGCGACCACGCCCTGTTCATGGCCTTCGCGCCGGTGAATGACCCGAAGATCGCGGTGGCCGTCATCGTCGAGAACGCCGGCTGGGGCGCCGGCGCCGCGGCACCGATCGCGCGGCGCATCTTCGACTACTGGCTGCTCGACCAATACCCGAGCGAAGCCGACATGGCCGCCATCCGCCAGGGCAAGGCCACCGCCCCCATCGGCAAGCCGCGCGTGGCCAGCGAAGTTGCTTGGCCGGCGCCCGCGAGCCCCACTGCCGCGCCCTGAGGCGCTGAACCGGCTACTTGAAGAAGGCGTCGTGCGCCGTCTTGAGGATCAGCGCGCTGACGACCGCCATGAACACCTTGCGCACGAACCCGGCCCCGTGCTTGAGCGCCACGCGCGCGCCCAGCAGGCTGCCGGTGACGTTGGCCAGCGCCATCACCAGGCCGTAGTGCCACCACACATGGCCCTTCATGGCCAGCAGCAGCAGGCCGCCGAGATTGGTGGTGGTGTTGAGCAGCTTGGCCGAGGCCGAGGCGTTGAGAAAGTCGTAGCCCAGCACCCGCACCATGGCAAAGATGAAGAAGCTGCCGGTGCCGGGGCCGAAGAAGCCGTCGTACATGCCGATGACGAAGCCGACCGCGCACATCACCGCCAGCTCGGCGCGCGCCGCGAAATTGGGCGCGTGGTGCCGGCCCAGGTCCTTGCGCGCCAGCGTGTAGAGCAGCAGCCCCAGCAGGATGAAGGGCAGCAGCTTGCGCAGGAAGTCGCCCGGCACCAGGGTAAGCAGCCAGGCGCCGGTGAGTGCGCCGGCAAAGGCGCAGCCGGCGGCCGGCAGCAGGGCATGCCAGCGCATGTGCACGCGCCGGCTGAACTGCACCGTGGCAGCCGCCGTGCCCCAGACCGAGGCGCTCTTGTTGGTGCCGAACAGCGTCGCAGCCGGTGCACCGGGAAAGACCGAGAACAGGGCGGGGACCAGGATCAGTCCGCCACCGCCGACGATCGAATCCACGAAGCCGGCGAACAGCGAGGCGAGGGTGATGACGAGCCATTCCATAAGGGGCGGCATTGTCCCATCGCGGCTGCTATGGATTTGATAGCGCGCGAGCCGGACGCACAAAAGCGGGAAGACAAAAGAAAAGGCGCCGACCAGCGGCGCCTTGATCAAAAAAATAGCATCTCGTGTCGGATGCCTTGTCGTGTTCGTTTTGTGGTTACCGAATTTGTCTCCTCGGCCCCCGCGCTGCGGGAGGGCCCCGGCTGCGAGTGCATGGATTGTGAATCAATGCACTCGCCAGGTGCATCAGGATTAACCCGCCTCATGCACCATCGTGGTAGCGCTGTCGTGGCGCACCCAGGCCGCGGCCTTCTCCGCAATCATCAGGGTGGGGCTGTTGGTGTTGCCGCTGGTGATGGTGGGCATGGCGCCAGCGTCCACTACCCGCAGGCCGGCGATGCGGCCGCCCTGGCCGTCGCGCACCCGCAGGCGCGAGTCGAGCACTGCCATCGGGTCGTGGTCAGCGCCCATCTTGGTGGTGCCCACGGGGTGGAAGATGGTGGTGGCGATGTCGCCTGCCAGGCGGGCCAGTTCCTCGTCGCTCTGGTACTGCACGCCTGGCTTCCATTCGGTGGGCTTGAACGGGGCCAGGGCGGGCTGGGCCACGATGTTGCGGGTGACGCGCAGCGAATCGGCCGCCACCTTGCGGTCTTCGTCGGTGCTCAGGTAGTTGGGCGCGATGGCCGGCGCGTCTGCAAAGCGGGGACTCCTGATGCGGACCGTGCCGCGGCTGGTCGGGTTGAGGTTGCACACGCTGGCCGTGAAGGCCGGAAAGCTGTGCAGCGGCTCGCCGAAGGCATCCAGCGACAGCGGCTGCACGTGGTATTGCAGGTTGGGCCATTCGAGCTCGGGCGAGCTCTTGGTGAAGGCGCCCAGCTGGGACGGTGCCATGCTCATCGGCCCGCTGCGCTTCCATGCGTACTCCAGGCCGATGCGCGCCTTGCCGAACAGGGATGACGCCAGCACGTTGAGCGTGGGCGCCCCTTCGATCTTGAACACCGCGCGGATCTGGAGATGGTCCTGCAGGTTGGCGCCCACGCCGGGCAGGTCGGCCTGCACCTCGATGCCGTGCGCGCGCAGCAGTTCGCCCGGGCCGACGCCCGAGAGCTGCAGGATCTGCGGCGAGCCGATGCTGCCGGCGCACAGCAGCACTTCGCGCGTGGCCCGCGCATGCACCATCTGGTGGCCGTCCCACACCTGCGCGCCGGTGCAGCGCAGGCTGCCGTCTTCCTGGCGTTCGATGTCCAGCTTGCACACCTGTGCGCTGGTCCACATCTCGAAATTCGGCCGGCCGTAGCAGGTGGGCCGCAGGAAGGCCTTGGCACTGTTCCAGCGCCAGCCGTCCTTCTGGTTGACCTGGAAATAGCCCACGCCTTCGTTGTTGCCGCGGTTGAAGTCGCTGGAATGCGGCACGCCCGCCTGCTGCGCCGCCTGCGCGAAGGCATCGAGGATGTCCCAGCGCAGCCGCTGCTTTTCCACGCGCCACTCACCGCCGGCGCCATGCAATTCGTCGGCACCGAGGTAATGGTCTTCGTGCTGCTTGAACGCGGGCAGCACCTCGTTCCAGCGCCAGGCGTCGTCGCCCGTCAGCCGCGCCCACTGCTCGTAGTCGCGCGACTGGCCGCGCATGTAGATCATCCCGTTGATGCTCGAGCACCCGCCCAGCGTCTTGCCGCGCGGATAGCGCAGCGACCGCCCGTTCAGCCCCGCATCCGGCTCCGTGTTGTAGAGCCAGTCCGTTCTCGGATTGCCGATGCAGTAGAGGTACCCCACCGGAATGTGGATCCAGTGGTAATCGTCCTTGCGCCCCGCCTCGATCAACAGCACCCGTTTGTCCTTGTCGGCCGACAGCCGATTGGCCATCAAGGCCCCGGCCGTGCCGCCGCCGATGACGATGTAGTCGAAGGTCGTGTCGGTCACGACGCTCTCCCCCAGCCTCGCCCACTTCGTGTGGCTCTGGCACCCCCTCTCCGGGGGCAGCCCCGGCGGCCCGGCGAAGCCGGTTCCGCGGGACTCCTGGCCTTGAAAGGCAGAGCAATCATTTGGCCGTGGGCATCGCGAACTCGGCCCCCTTCGCAATGCTCTCCGGCCAGCGCTGCATCACGCTCTTTTGCTTGGTGTAGAAGCGCACGCCCTCTTCGCCGTACGCATGCATGTCCCCGAACAGCGAGCGCTTCCAGCCCCCGAAGCCATGCCAGGCCATGGGCACCGGAATGGGCACGTTGATGCCCACCATGCCCACCTGGATGCGCCGCGCAAACTCGCGCGCCACATTGCCGTCGCGCGTGAAGCAGGAGACCCCGTTGCCGAACTCGTGCGCGTTGATCAGCGCCACCGCTTCCTTCAAGTCATGCACCCGCACGCACGAGAGCACCGGCCCGAAGATCTCTTCCTTGTAGATGCGCATGTCCGGCGTCACATGGTCGAAGAGCGTGCCGCCCATCCAGAAGCCGTCCGCGCAGCCCGGCCCCGCCTGCTTGCCGTCGAAGCCGCGCCCGTCCACCAGCAGCTGGGCGCCTTCCTTGACGCCCTGCTCGATGTAGCCGCTGATGCGCTCGTGCGCCGCGCGGGTGACGATCGGGCCCATCTCGGCCGCCAGGTTCTCCCCGTCGAGC
>NZ_BCUU01000037.1 GCF_001591385.1 Variovorax soli NBRC 106424 | reverse complement strand
ACTCAGTGGTCGGAGGACTGGGAGAAGCGGTGGCCAGCGCGCTGCTGCGCCACAAGGTACAGCCTGCAGGCTTCCAGCTTGCCGGCCTGCCGGATGCGTTCCTCGACGCTGGTGCGCTGCCCACATTGCACGATCGGTACGGCATCAGTCGCGAGGCGCTGGGCTCGCGCATCAAGGGCTGGCTCGACTGAGCGGGCCGGCGGCGACGCACCGGCCGCGCTTCCAACAGCGCGGCCCACCCGGTCCGACTCGCAGCCAAAGTCGTTCTGCAAGTTTGAGCGGCCGGTAAGCACCCGCAAGCGGCGCTTCGTACGCCGCCTGCCCGTCAGAATGCCTCAGACGTCGATCTGCTCTGCAATTTCCAGGGCGTCATCTACCTCAATACCCAGGTACCTGACGGTGCTTTCCAACTTGCTGTGGCCCAGCAGGATCTGGACCGCCCGCAGGTTCTTCGTCTTCTTGTAGATGAGCGACGCCTTGGAACGCCGCATAGAGTGAGTCCCGTACTCGACTGTGTCCAGTCCAATGTCCTCCACCCACCCATGAACGATCCTGGCGTACTGACGTGTGCCGAGATGGGCCGCCCCCGTGACCCGGCTTGGGAAGAGGAAATCGTCGGAGCGCAGATGCCTGCGCTGAATCCAGGCTTCGACGCTTTCACGAGTCGTCTGCGTGATCTCGAACTGCACCGGACGCTGCGTCTTGCTCTGCGTGACCATGGCACGACTTGAGACCCGGTCGCCATGGCAGATGTCCCGGACTCGCAGACCGACCAGGTCGCATCCTCGCAGCTTGCTGTCGAAGCCCAGATTGAACAGCGCCAGGTCTCGAACACGCTTGCTCATTTGCAGGTGAGTCCGAATGGCCCAGATCTCCTTGGCTTTCAATGGCGCCTTCTGTCCAACCAGCTTTCCCTTGTTCCACGGGCAATGGTTTGAAGTGACATGCGCTTCCATGATGCGCTCCTTCCTTGACGGACGGCGTTGGCCATCCCTCCGTCATGGCCGCGGCCACCCACGGCTGCACGCTGGAGCCTTCAACCACTTCAATCGTAAATGCCGGGAGCGAACGTCTGTGCGGCCTGGCAGCGAAAGCCGTCTCTAGCCACAGTAGGTATGAATGCCTGCAACCTACCGCAAAGCAGCCACTTGGAGGAACGGCCGACGAGACAGGCATGAACCGAATGCCACATCGGCAACAAACACGCCGTCTCAACCGTTGCGCGGGTCGAGCGCCTGGAAGTCCGGCGATACCTGCACCACCTGCCCGATCTGCGCCATCAGTGCTCGCGCCCCAGGTGAGGCGAACGCGCCCTGCCGCAGAGTGAGGCCGATCCGCCGGCGCGTGGCATCGAGCGGAAAGTCCAGCACCACCAGGCTGCCGTCCCGGATCTCGTAGCGCAGCTGGTGCGGCGAGATGGCGGTAAGCATGTCGCTCTCCAGCAGCAGGCCGCGCAGCACGGCCAGGTCGCCGGTCTCCACGGCCGGCACCAGCGGCGCCTGTCGGGCCTGTGCGAAGAAGCGCTCCAGCAGTTCGCGCGCCGGCGCGCCCTTGCGCGACAGGGCCCACGCCGACTGGCGCAGCGCATCCAAGTCGATGCGGCGGCCCGCCCGCGCGAGCGGATGGCCGGCGCGGGCGATGACGGCGATGCGATCCTCGAACAGGGGCTGCTGCTGCAGGTCAGGGACATCCTGCGGAACGCGCAGGGCGCCGAGGATGAAGTCGATGTCGCCACTGCGCAACATTGCGGCCAGCGCCTCGTACGGGCTTTCCACCGTCGCCACGTGCAGGCCGGGATGCTGCGCCAGCAGCCGGGCGATGGCCATGGGCAGGATCTGCGTGCGGCCCAGCGGCAGCGCGCCCACCATCACGCTGCCCTGCAGGCGCCCCTCGCTGGCGGCGATGTCGGGGCCGATGTGGCGCAGCTCCGCCAGCACGCGCTTGAAGTGGAACGCCACGATCTCGCCGGTCGGCGTGGGCGAGAGCCCGCGGGCCTTGCGCTCGAACAGCGGCACGCCCAGGCCCTGCTCCAGGTCCTTCAACGCGCCGCTGATCGCCGGCTGGCTGATGCCGAACTCCTGCGCCACCGCGGGCATGCTGCGCTTGTCGGCGAGGCTGGCGATGACGGCGAGCCGCCGGCCGTTGAGGATGGCGCCGAAGAGCGAGCGCACGTCGGCCGAGGCGCCCACACCACGCGCGGCGAGTTGCGCGCGCGCGTCCTCGAACTCCCGCTCGATGCGCTGCGCGCGCACCAGCACCAGCTCGCCGTAGGCATTGAGCGCCATGCCGCGCGCGCGCCGCTCGAACAGCGGTCGGCACAGTGCCGTCTCCAGTTCCGAGATGGCGCGGGTCACGCCCGAGGCCACGCGGTACAGCGCCTCGGCGGCACCGGCCACGCTGCCTGCCGCGGCCACCGCGCTGAAGGCGCGCAGGTGCCGCAGGTTGATGCCCAGGGCACCGGCTTCGATAACTTTGTCTTGGCGCTGATGGGCATTCATGGCCGGCGTGTTCTCTCTTGTCCGCCCCACGGCGGCGACGGGTCCATGACCGTATCAGATCAGAAAGTTTGAGGTCAGAACAAGTCGAATTCACCCCAGGTCGGACCGACCCCGGTCAGACTCGCCGAGGAGACAACTCCCCAGGGACCGACCTTGATCATCGACTGCCACGGTCACTACACCACCGCGCCCAAGGCGCTCGAAACTTGGCGCGACCGCCAGATCGCGAGCCTGGGCAATCCCGCCGAGACCCCCTCCCCTTCTTCGCTCAGGATCAGCGACGACGAGCTGCGCGAATCCATCGAGACCAACCAGCTGGCCAAGATGCGCGAGCGCGGCAGCGACCTCACCATCTTCTCGCCGCGCGCCAGCTTCATGGCGCACCACATCGGCCACTTCGAGACCAGCAGCGCCTGGGCGGCCATCTGCAACGAGCTGTGCCACCGCGTGGCGCAACTGTTCCCGGACAACTTCGCGGGCGCGGCCATGCTGCCGCAGTCGCCCGGCGTCGATCCGCGCACCTGCATCCCGGAGCTGGAGCGCTGCGTGAACGAATACGGCTTCGTCGGCATCAACCTCAACCCCGATCCTTCCGGCGGCCACTGGACCTCGCCGCCGCTGTCGGACCGGCACTGGTACCCCATCTACGAAAAGATGGTGGAGCTGGACATCCCGGCCATGGTCCACGTGAGCACGAGCTGCAACGCCTGCTTCCACACCACGGGCGCGCACTACCTGAACGCGGACACCACGGCCTTCATGCAGTGCCTCACGTCCGACATGTTCAAGGACTTCCCGACGCTGCGCTTCGTGATCCCGCACGGCGGCGGCGCGGTGCCCTTCCACTGGGGGCGCTTCCGCGGCCTGGCGCAGGAGATGAAGAAGCCGCTGCTCAAGGACCACCTGCTGAACAACATCTTCTTCGACACCTGCGTCTACCACCAGCCAGGCATCGACCTGCTGACCGGCGTGATCCCGGTAGACAACATCCTGTTCGCCAGCGAAATGATCGGCGCCGTGCGCGGCATCGACCCGGAGACGGGCTTTCACTACGACGACACGCGCCGCTACATCGACGCCACGCCCCGGCTCACCGACGCCCACCGCAAGAAGGTGTACGAGGACAACGCGCGGCGCGTCTACCCGCGCCTGGACCAGCAACTCAAGGCAAAGGGACTCTGACATGGCCAACGCATTCCAGGAACTGGGCGTGGTGTATCGCAACGTCGCGCGCGCCGACGCGGGGGCGGTCGAGAAGCTCGCGCGATTTAGCGTATCCACGGTGCACGAGGCCATGGGGCGACTGGGCCTCATGCAGCCGTACATCCGCCCCATCTACCCGCAGGCGCGATTCGCGGGCACGGCGGTCACGGTGCTGCTGCAGCCGGGCGACAACTGGATGATGCACGTGGCCGCCGAGCAGATCCAACCCGGCGACGTGGTGGTGGCCGCCTGCACCACCGAGAACGCCGACGGCTTCTTCGGCGACTTGCTGGCCACGTCGTTCAAGGCGCGTGGCTGTGCAGGCCTGGTGATCGATGGCGGCGTGCGCGACGTGCGCGACCTCACGGAGATGGACTTTCCGGTGTTCAGCCGCGCCATCCATGCCAAGGGCACGATCAAGGCGACGCTGGGCTCGGTGAACGTGCCGGTGGTCTGCGCCGGCGCCCTGGTGAACCCTGGCGACGTGATCTTGGCCGACATCGACGGCGTGGTGGTGGTGCCCGCCGCACGCGCACAGCAGGTGGCTGACGCGGCCCAGGCGCGCGAGGCCAACGAAGGTGCCAAGCGCCAGCGCTTCGCAGCAGGCGAGTTGGGCCTGGACATGTACGGCATGCGCGAGCCGCTGGCAAAGGCAGGCTTGCGCTACATCGACTGAAGCCCCCGCACGAGACATCACACGAGACAAGACACCATGAACAAGCGAAGCCTTCTCGCCGCCGCAGTGGCGGCCACCTTCCTCGCAGCCGCAGCCGCACCCGCCGCCGCGCAGGACTTCCCCACCAAGCCGGTGCGCATCGTCACGCCCTTCCCCGTGGGCAGCGGCCCCGATGGCGTGGTGCGCCTGCTGGCCGACAAGCTCAGCCGCGCCTGGAGCCAGCCGGTGACGGTGGAGAACCGCCCGGGCGGCAACGGCTTCATCGCCATCGACGCCTTCAAGCGCGGCGCCAAGGACGGCTACGACCTGATCCAGCTCGACAACGTGCACCTGGTGGCCTACCCCTACCTGTTCAAGAAGCTGCCCTACGACCCGGTGAAGGACTTCGAGCAGATCGATCCGCTGTTCCGCAATTACTTCTTCGTATCGGTCTCCAACGAGAGCAAGTACAAGACCGTGGGCCAGATCATTGCCGACGCCAAGGCCAACCCGGGCAAGCTGAACTACGGCTCGTGGTCCATCGGCAACCCGGTGCACCTGGGCTCGGCCCTGCTGGAGAGCATGACCGGCACGAAGATGGAGCACATCGTCTACAAGGAGACGACACAGCTGTACTCCGGCGTGGCGACCAACGAGCTCTCCTTCGCGCTGGGCTCCATCGGCAGCACCCAGGCCATGCAGCGCTCGGGCAAGCTGCGCTACATCGCGGTGGCGGGCCCGAGGCGCAACGCTGCCTTCCCCGACGTGCCCACCGTGGCCGAGTCCGGCGGCCCGGCCGGCTACGAGGTGATCGGCTGGACCACGCTCGCCGCGCCGCCCGGCCTGCCCAAGGCCGTGACCGACAAGATCCGCCGCGACGTGGAGAAGGCCCTGGCCGACAACGACTTCAAGGCCAAGTTCGAAGCCTTCGGCTACGAGCCCTTCCCCACCACGCCGGAGAAGTTCGACCAGTTCATGCAGTCCGAAGCCAGGCGCATGTCGGACGTGATCAAGTCCGCCAAGGTCTCGCTGGATTGAGCGGGGAGAAGAATCATGGCTCTCATCATCGGCGCCATCGCCTGCTCGCACACGCCCACCATCGGCTTCGCCTTCGACAAGAAGAAGCAGGAAGACCCGGTGTGGAAGCCCATCTTCGAATCCTTCGCGCCGGTGCGCGGCTGGCTTCAGGAGAAGAAGCCGGACGTGCTCTTCGTGATCTACAACGACCACGTCAGCGCGTTCTTCTTCGACCACTACAGCGCCTTCGCACTGGGCGTGGGTGACAGGCATCCGGTGGCGGACGAAGGCGGCGGCGTACGCGACTTGCCCGCCCTGGCCGGCCATCCGCAGCTGGCGCAGCACATCGGCCGCTCGCTGGTGGCCGACGAGTTCGACATGTCCTTCTTCCAGGACAAGGCACTGGACCACGGGGTGTACTCGCCCATGTCCATGCTCTGCCCGCACGAGCCCGCGTGGCCGGTGCCCGTCATCCCGCTGCAGGTGGGCGTGCTGCAGTCGCCGGTGCCGTCGGCGCGCCGCTGCTATCGCCTGGGGCAGGCGCTGCGCCGTGCGATCGAGAGCTATCCGGAAGACCTGAAAGTGGCCATCGTCGCCACCGGCGGGTTGTCGCACCAGGTGCACGGCGAGCGTGCGGGCTTCAACAACACGGCGTGGGACGCGCAGTTCCTGCAGCTCATCGAGAACGACCCGGTGCGCATCACGGAGATGACGCAGGCCGAGCTGGCCACGCTGGGCGGCTTCGAAGGCGCCGAGGTGATCATGTGGCTGGTGATGCGCGGCGCGCTGTCGTCCAACATCCGCAAGACCCACGAGAGCTACTACCTGCCCTCGATGACCGGCATCGCCACCGCCATCTATGAGAACCTGGCCAGCGAGCCCATTGCCGGCGAGGTCGAGCGGCACCGCCGCCACATGGACGAGCAGGTGGCCGGCGTCGAGCAGCTGGCCGGCACCTACCCCTTCACGCTGGAGACCAGCGTGCGCGCCTACCGCCTGAACAAGTTCCTGCACGACATGGTGCTGCCCGCGCATCGCGAGCGCTTCCTGGCGGACGCGGAGGCGCTGTTCGTGGAAGCGGGGCTGAGCCAGGCCGAGCGCGACATGGTGCGCAACCGCGACTGGCGCGCGCTCATCCAGTACGGCGTGATCTTCTTCATGCTGGAGAAGCTCGGCGCCGTGGTGGGCGTGTCGAACCTGCACATCTACGCCGCCATGCGGGGGCAGACGCTGGAGGAATTCCAGAAGACCCGCAACGCGCCGGGCGCGCTGTACTCGGTGGCCGGCAAGGACGCCGCGCCCCAGGCCTGGGATGCGAAGGCACCCGCGGCCCGCTGAAAACGCTGTTCGAGAACACAAGGAGACACGACATGACATCGCTTGCGCGCAAGCTGGCCGCCGCCTGCCTCGGCGCGGGACTGCTGGCTGCCACCCTCGCCGCCTCGGCCGCCGATGCCTGGCCTTCCAAGCCCATCCGCCTCGTCGTGGGCTACAGCGCCGGCGGCGCGGTCGACCTGATCGCCCGCTCGGTGGGCCAGCAACTCGCCACGCAGCTGGGCCAGCCCGTGATCGTCGACAACAAGCCGGGCGCCGGCACCAACATCGCGGTGAAGTCGGTCATCGCCAGCCCGCCCGACGGCTACACGCTGATGCTGTCGGCCAATGCGCTGGCGGTGAACCCCTCGCTCTTCAAGCCCGCGCCCTTCGACCTGGCCAAGGACATCACGCCGGTGGCGCTGGTGGGCCGCGTGCCGGTGGTGTTCGCCACGCGCGAGGACGGCGAGCTCAAGTCGCTGGCCCAGCTGGTCAGTGCTGCGAAGGCCAAGCCCAACAGCATCAGCCTGGGCACGCCGGGCAACGGCTCGACGCCGCACCTGGCGATGGAGCTGTTCGCGCACACGGCCGGCATCCAGCTGCGGCACGTGCCCTACAAGGGCGGCTCGCAGGCGCTCACCGACACCATCGGCGGCCACACCGAGATCGTGGCGGTCAATGCGCTGGAAGCCGCGCCGCTCGCCAAGGCCGGCAAGCTGCGCGTGCTGGCGGTGATGAGCCCCGAGCGCAGCAGCGTGCTGCCCAACGTGCCCACCGTGGCCGAGTCGGGCTACCCCGGCTTCGAAGCCAGCGTCTGGTACGGCTTCATCGGCCCCGCGGGCCTGCCGCAGCCCATCGTCGCGAAGCTGCACGACGCGGTGCAGAAGGCCATCGGGGCGCGCGAGGTGCGGGAGCAGCTGGCCGCCGCAGGCGGCATCCCGCTGCCTGGACCCACCGCGCAGTTCGATCGGCTGATCCAGAGCGAGGCGGCGCGCTATGGCCAGCTGATCCGCGAAGCCGGCATCCAGCCCGACTGAGACCCCATCGCATGACATCGCATTTCGTGAACCGCCGCCAGGCACTTATCGCAACGGCCGCAGGCGTACTCGCGCTGGGCGGCCGCAGTGCTTTTGCGCAGAACTATCCCGCCAGGGCGGTGCACCTGGTGGTTCCCTTCACGCCCGGCGGTTCGAGCGACGTGCTGGGCCGCGCGATCGCGCTGGAGCTGGGCCGGGCCTTCAACCAACCGGTGGTGGTCGACAACGTCCCCGGCGCCGGCGGCTCGGTCGGCGCCGAGAAGGTCGCGCGCTCGCCGGCCGATGGCTACACGCTGCTGATGGGCCACACCGGCACGCTGGCGGTGAACCCTGCGCTCTATCCCAAGCTGGGCTACAAGCCCACGACCAGCTTCACGCCGGTGGCCTGGGTGGCGCGCGTGCCCAACGTGCTGGTGGTGCACGAGTCGGTGCCGGCGAAGAACCTGGCCGAGTTGCTGGCGCTCGCCAAGGCCAAGCCTGGGCAACTGGCCTACGGCTCGGGCGGCAACGGCAGCGCGGCGCACGTGACCATGGAGTACCTCAAGCTGCAGACGGGCACATCGTTCCTGCACGTGCCCTATCGCGGCACCGCGCCCTCGGTGACCGACCTGCTCGCGGGCCAGGTACAGGTGCTCTTCACCGGCGCACCGGCGCTGCTGCCGCACATCCAGGCCGGCAAGATCCGCGCGCTGGCCGTCTCCAGTCCGAAGCGCATCGCGCTGCTGCCCGACGTGCCCACGGTGGCGGAAAGCGGCCTGCCGGGCACGAAGGACTTCGAGGCCGACCAGTGGTACGGCATCGTCGCCCCCGCCGGCACGCCGGCGGAGATCGTCAACGCGCTCAACCAGCAGATCAACAAGTCGCTGAACTCGCAGGAGGTGAAGTCGCGCCTGGCCGCCGAAGGTGCCGAAGCCACGCCAGCCACGCCGCAGGCCTTCGGGCAGCTCATCGCCAAGGAAATTCCGCGCTGGGAGCGCGTGGTGAAGGCCGCGCGCATCAGCGTCGACTGATTCCATTCCAACCACCCCAACGAAGGAAAGAAGAAGAATGAAGAGACAAGCCGTTCGACTGCTGGGCGCCCTCACCTGTGTCGTGGCGCTGCTCCAGGGCTGCGCGCAGCCGACGCCGCCCGCTGCGGCCACGCCGCAAGCGAAGACCGAGGTGCTGTGGCTGGGCCAGTCGGCCTTCCGCATCACGACGCCGGGCGGCAAGGTCATCGTGACCGACCCGTGGCTGCGCCAGAACCCGCTCACGCCGGCGCAGTACAAGAACCTGGAAGCGCTGGGCAAGGTCGACCTGCTGCTGGTCACGCACGGCCATGCCGACCACTTCGCCGACGCGCCCGACCTGGCCCGCATCAACAACGTGCCCATGTACGCGCCCGGCGACATGAACCAGACCGTGGGCCTGCTGGGCATCCTGCCGGCCAACCTCGTTCCCCGCTTCAACAAGAGCGGCACCATCACCCCGGTGCCGGGCATCAAGGTGACGGCGGTGCGCGCCGAGCACTCCTCGGTCATCGCGTGGAAGAACCCCGCGAGCGGCAAGGACGAGGCGCACCCCGGCGGCGAGCCGGTGGGCTACATCATCGAGCTGGAGAACGGCTTCAGGATCTACCACATGGGCGACACGGGCCTGTTCCCGGACATGAAGTTCATCGCCGACTACTACAAGCCCGACCTGGTGTTGATGCCCATTGGCGGCCACTTCACCATGGACCCGAAGGATGCGGCGTATGCAACGCGCGAGTGGATGCGCCCACGCTTCGTGATTCCGATGCACTATGGCGCCAACCCGCTGGGCAAGGGCACGCCGGCCGAGTTCGTACAGGCGCTGGGCAGCGCTGGCGGCACGCAGGTGCTGGCCCTCAAGCCGGGCGAGAAGGCGAGCTTCTGAAGGAGACACCATGGGCATCACCCTGGGCCTGATCGGGTATGGCGAGGTCGGCGGCATCTTCGGCCGGGGCCTCCTGGGCAAGGAAGGCATCGATGCCGTCTGGGCCTGGGACCTGCGCTTCGCCGACCACGCGGCCGCACGCACCGCGGCCGAGGCCGATGGAATCCGCGTGGCTAGCGGCATGGCGGCCTTGTGCGCAAAGGTCGATCTCGTCATCTCGGCAGTGACCGCCGCCAACACGCTCGAAGTGGCACAGGAGTCGGCGCCGCATGTGCGCACTGGCACCCGCTTCCTCGACCTGAACTCCGCCTCTCCGGGAACCAAGCAGGCCGCAGCCGCCGCGCTGGAGGCCGCCGGCGCCCAGTACGTCGAGGCAGGCGTGATGACCTCCGTGCCACCCTACGGCATCCGCGTGCCGATGCTGTTGGGAGGAGCGCAGGCCTCGTCGCTGGCCAAGACCCTGGGCGCCTGGGGCATGGATGCGCGCGCGGTGAGCGACAGGCTGGGCGTGGCCTCGGCCATCAAGATGAGCCGCAGCATCATGATCAAGGGGCTCGAAGCGCTGGTGATCGAGGCCTACACCAACGCCCGCCGCTACGGCGTGGAGGCGCATGTGCTGCCCACGCTCAAGGAGACCTTCCCGCAGATCGACTGGGAGCGCCAGGGCGCCTACTTCTTCAGCCGCGTGGTGCAGCACGGCAAGCGCCGCGCCGAGGAAATGCGCGAGGCCGCGCGCACCGTGCAGGAAGGCGGCTTCGAGCCGACCCTGACCGATGCGATCGCCCGCAAGCAGGACTGGGTCGCGCGGCAGGCGCGCGCCGGCCTGTTCGACGGCCTCGACGGCAGCAGCCCGTGGGAGGCCTACGCCGACCGCCTGATCGGAGGGCAAGACCCATGACCAACGGGATCCACGGCATCTGTTCCATGGCCACGCGCGGCCTGCTGGCCGAACTCGGGGCCGAGTACGCGCAGCGCACCGGCGTTCCAGTGCGCATCGAGGCAGTGGGCGGCGTCGACGCGCTGCGCCGCGTGATGGCGGACGAGGCCTTCGACCTGGTCTTCCTGGCCGCAGATGCGCTCGACAAGCTGGCGGAAGCCGGCAAGGTGGATGCGGCACGCCAGGTGGCGCTGGTGAACTCGGGCGTGGCCGCAGCAGTGCCCGCCGGTGCGCCGCGACCCGACATCTCCAGCGAAGCCGCGCTGCGCGAGGCCGTGCTGGCCGCGCGGCGCATCGCCTACTCCACCGGGCCCAGCGGTGTCGCGCTGCTTGAGATGTTCCGCGCATGGGGCATCGGCGAACAACTGCGCAACCGCCTGCTGCAGGCCCCGCCCGGCGTGCCGGTGGGCAGCCTGCTGGCGCGCGGCGAAGCGACGCTGGGCTTCCAGCAGCTAAGCGAGCTGATCGCGCTGCCGGGCATCGAGCTGCTGGGGACGCTGCCCGAGCCAGTTGGGATCAACACGGTCTTCAGCGGCGCGCCCTGCACTGCCGGCACGCAACCCGATGCCGCCCGAGCCCTGCTGCACTACCTCGTCTCGCCCAGCTGCGACGAGGCCAAGCGGCGGCACGGTATGGCGCGTTCCTAAGCCGCGTAGGGCGGGCGCCGCTCGTCGGCCCGCCCCGATGCGCGCGTTCACGTCCGCGTTAAAGGTCGCGGATGCACGGCGACCCGCCTTGGGAGGGATACGCGCCTACCGGAAGCGTTGCCACGCAGGTTCGCAGCGAGAGCCGACATAGTGCATCTCCGTCCGCGAATGCCGCTTCACACCCAGGAGCCGACATTGCCAATGCACCAGCCAGCGGCGCTCGAGGAGCCGCGCTTCGCTTCTCTCGAGGCCTAAAAACTCGCCGCAAGCCCCAACGACACGCCCGACACGTTGTTCCCGAACATGTAGCGCAACACTGCGCGTAGCCGCGTCACGTAGAGTGGGCTGCTCTTGCTCGTGTCCAACTCCAGCCCCGTACCGAGGGAGCTCAAGTAGTCAAAGCCGAGGATGCCCGATTGACTCCCCAGATAGCGGGAGTGCGAAAACTCCAGCACGTAGCGCAAGGGCCGGTCGAGCATGTAGGCTCCGGTGGGCGCCCTGTAGCGCGCCCAGATGTTCGCCGTGCGTGCCGATGCGTTGCCGCTCACAGCCTCAAACGTGTTGCCGAAGGTCTGAAGGCGGATGTCGGTGTAGCGCAGCTCGACATCGATCGAGTAGCTCTCCCGCACGTGCTCCCAGTCCAGCATCACCGCGCCCCCGAGCCCGTAGGCGTTCATCGACCCGCCGTCGAGAAATTCAATGTTCCGGTCCAGTGCGCGCCCGAGCAAATACTGGGCGACTTTCAGGTCACTCGCCACCTTCCCGAGCGAGACGTCAACGATCGGACGGAAGACCAGCTCCGAGGTGATCGGAAAGTCCCAGCCCACACCAATCGTGCCTGTGACGGTGTTCCACCGAGCCGGCAACTGGCGAGACTCGCCCCCTTCGCTGGCAACAAAGGTCGGATCATAGCGGCTATAAGCCACCGCGCCCTCCAGGTACAGCGGCACGCTCTTGCTGAGCGTGAAGCCGCCGCCCAGCTGGGCCATCTGCACTGAGGGATTTTCAGTAGACGCGTCCTTGATCGACAGGTTGCTGGACGCCAGGTCAGGAACAACAGAGTAGGCCATCAACGACATGACGGCATCTGCGCGCTGCTTTAGCCGTGTCCTCCCGAGGTCGAGAAGGACCTGCGCGACGGCACTTGTGCAAGTCAATCCGCTTGCGAACATCAAAGCCAGACCAAGCAATCGATTCTTCAGCCTCCTTCTTCTCATGGTTCAATCATCTTGTTTCGAATGGCATAGCGAACCAGCGCTGCAGTTGAGTTGATGCCGAGCTTGGCCATCGCGGAGGCGCGATGCGCGTCCACGGTCTTGGTGCTGATGTGCAGGAGTTCCCCGACAGCACGGTTGGTATTGCCTTCAGCGATCAGCTGAACGATCTCCTTTTCGCGTGGGCTCAAGGGATCCGCGGGCTCGCTTGCCGCGTTCGACGGGGCAAGGTAGTGGGACAGCAACGCCTCGTTGACCTGGCCGGTGAAGAAGGGCTTGCCCTGGGCCAGCGCGTCCAGCGCCGCGAAAAGCAGCTTTTCGCTGTCTGCCTTGACCAGAAAACCGCGGGCGCCCGCGGCCAGCACCTCGCGAATCACCGATTCGCTCTCATGCATGGTGAAGACCAGCACTTGTGCCTTGGGCGCCTGCGCGCGAATCCTGCGCGTGAGCTGGGCCCCGTTCATCAGCGGAATGCTGTAGTCCACGATGGCGATGTCCGGCTGCTCGACATGGGCCTGGCGCAGCGCTTCCAGGCCGTCGGCGGCTTCCGCTACCACCTGCCAACCGGGCCGACTTTCGATAAACCCACGAAGACCGCGCCGCACGACGTCGTGATCGTCCGCAATCAGAACGCGCCGAACATCGGGGCCGTGGCTGTCATGGACTTTGGTTGCACTTGATGGGACAGCCATGCCGATCCTCACTCCTCGAAATGGCATTTCAGTATAGTTTTGGGGTCATGCGGGACCGTGCGCGGCGCCGCGCTTCCAATCCAGCTCCTGCATAACCGAGCGCCAAGTTGCAGACAACTTCCAGCGATCTTCCCAATGGGCGGCAGCGCCCCGCCGAAGGACTCAAGCCCCGACTGCGACGTCGTCTGGCCCTCTTGATTGCCTGCTCGCTCGCCTTTGTCTTCGCACTCTCCGCGGCATATGTCATCGCGAACGTGCTTCGAGCCCGCAGCGATGAGATCGAACGACTGCGCGCGGCATCCAGCTTGCTGTCGCAGGCGCTGGACCGCGAAGTGGCGCGCTCGCATGCCTTGCTCATCGGCCTGGAGCATTCGCCTGCCTTGCAAGCGCACGACATCCGCGCATTCCAGCAGCAGATGGCCTCGACAAAGGTTCCCGACGGCGCTTGGCTGACCCTCAGCGATCGGGAGAAGCTCGTCGCGCACTCGCTGCGACCGTTTGGCTCGCCTCTGCCCACGCTGGCAGATTTCAAGCCGCAGCCTGCCTTTTTCGAACGGATCGACCAGTTGGATGTCAGCCTGACCGGCCGCGTTCTCGGCGTGACGCTTGATAAGACGGCCGTCGCTGTCAACATGAAAGTGCGCGATGCGGATGGCAGTTGGACCTACTTCCTGACGACCGTGCTCTCGGACCAGCGATTTGCCAGCATCCTCAAGGATCAGCGCATGCCGGCCAAGGTTACGGCCGGAATCTACGATCACAACCTCCATGGCGTGGTTGCCATGCGCGGCAAGGAGGTCTTCATTGCGCCGGTCATGGCGCCGGCCGCGTTGTCTGCTTTGCGTGCCGAGTCTGCAGCAGCCGGGCTGATCAGTGCCGCCGATGCCGAAGGGCATCGCAGCCTGCTTGCCTATGCGCGCTCCGATGCCACCCAGTGGGTGTCGATGGTTGCAACCAGGCAAGACGACCTCGATGCCCCTGTGCACCGTGCCCTGAAGATGCTGGCGCTGGCCGGGGTACTGGTGGGCCTTGCAGGTTTCGCCGCGTGGCGCTATCTGCGGCGGGAGATCGAACCACCCATCGATCAGCTCGAAAGGAACATCGCTACCGCCGACGCCGCCGTCAAACATCTCACGGGACGCCTGCTGCAGGCGCAGGAGGACGAGCACCAGCGAATTGCACGGGAGTTGCATGACTCCACGGCGCAGCACCTGGTGGGCGCGATGCTGGGCGTCGTACATCTCGAACGCACCCTGCGCACCGACGACTCGACCCGATCCGTGCTCAAGGACGTCAAGACGACTGTCGAGTCGGCGCTGAACGAACTTCGCACCTTCACCCTCCTCCTGCACCCGCGCGACCTCGGCGAAAGCGGCCTCGCGCATGCGCTGACGGATTTCGTGCAAGGCTTCCTGCGACGCGCCGGGTTGCGCGGCACGGTGTCGGTGGACGAAGCGGCGGATTCGCTGCCCTTCGAGTTGCAGCGTTCGCTGCTTCGCATCGCGCAGGCGGCCTTGGCCAATGTGTACCGGCACGCCAAGGCGACGCAGGTGCGAGTCAGCCTTGAAATCAATGCCCAACACATTGTGCTGAGCGTTGACGACGATGGCCCCGGCGGTGGTCGCCAGTCCGGCAGCGATCAAGGGCACGGCGTGGGCATCCCGAGCATGCAGGGTCGGCTGATCCCCTTTGGCGGCGAACTCAAGCTCGAAATCACGGCCAGCGGCACTTCGGTTCGGGCCATCGTGCCGCGGCCAGTCGCTGGCTGACTCGTCTTTGCCGGCCATCGTGTAGTCCGGCTCTCTATTGAAGGGGTTGGGCCGCAGGAAACTTCCATTGCCCATTCAGGATTTGGCCCTTGGGCCTGTAGAGGCGGACCATGTAGTTCCAACCCGGCACGGTGGGCAGGCAATTGGCGACCTTGCCGTCGCAGCCGCCGAACTGAACGGTGACGGAACCATCCTCTGCCTTTTTCGCGGTGATGTTGTTCAAGGTGTAGGCGTTGAGCCGATTCTTCTCGTAGTAGCCGTCGGCGTTGTAGACACTGATCGACCAGAATCCGTCGACCGGCACTTCGCGAGCAGCAAGCCTGTAGATCGTCTTGCCGTCGTTGCGCGCCGGCACGATGTTGAGGTAGACGGCATCCTTGTCCGGGTTGCCGCCCCAGCCGGAGGCGGCACCCAGCAAGAAGCGAACCGGGTCAACCTCCTCCTTGGTGCCGAACATGCGGTTCTTGTCGGGCAGCGTATCGGACAGCAGTACCAGTGAATCGCGGACCTTCTTCTGGCTGACGGCGTCCCAGTTCGGAATGTCAAACTGCCCGGCGGACTTCTGCTCGACCTTGATAGCGTCCTGCATAGCATGCACCTTGGCCAGGTCTTGCGCATCGCCCGGGTCAGCCAGGAGCCGGATCGCTGCCAGGAAGTAGCGTGTGCCCATGCTGGCGCGATCGAAGGTGTACGCACCAGCCTTGTATTGAACGCCGTGCGTGTATTGGTCCTGGTCGATGACCTGCATGGACATGAAGCGCTGGCCGGCTTCAGGCAGCGTGATGGTCACGGGCCCGGCATCAAGGTCGAACACGCCCGCCGAATAGAGCGTGTCGCGGTTCAACCGAACGACATTCTGCTTATCCACCGGCGCGACATTGCGATTGTGGTCGAACTTGCCGAAGCCGCCGTTCTTCACGATGCCGCCGAAGTACATGTCCGTCTCGGCGCGGGCAAAGTTCTCCACGGTCACCGGCACCTTGCTGCCCGCCGGCAGCACGACGGCGTCCTGAGCCACCACGCGCTCCAGCGCGGGCTGCTTCCAGCGCCCGTCCAGTGCCTGCGGCTTGGGCCAGTACAGGCGCATGGCTGTCCAGAAAGGGCCCTTGGGCGCGGGCAGCCAGTTGGCCTCCTTTTCCTTGCCGGGGGACTCGTGCTGCAAATACAGCGTGATGCCACCGTCGGTGTCGCGCTTCAGGCCGGGCAACATCGCAGAGTTGATCAGGTAGCGATTGAGCGGGTTTTCGACCAGCAGGCTCTCGGGCAGGCCGTACATCGTCAACGACCAGAAGGAATGGACAGGCGGCAGCGCATTCGGCGCAAATCGCAGCACATAGCGATTGCGGGCGCCGTCGAGTTGCTGCCCATTCGAATCGACGAAGTAGGCCGGATACAAGGCCTCCTCCTTCGAATTGCCGTAGATGCCGAATGCCGCCGAGCTCATGCGCGCCAGGTAGTCGTTTTTCAAGAACTTGCGCGTGCCGAAGCCATCAGCCGAAGATCGCCGGCCGGTATCGACCTGGTCCTTCTTGAAGGTCGCCAGCGCCTGCCATGCATCGGTCATGCCCTGTTGCACGGCCTCGTGTTGCTGTGGCGTCAGACTGTCGGGCTCGAAGGGCTTGCCCGGCACGATGCCCAGGCGCGCAAACTTCGCGCGCAGCGCCGTCTCGCTCGGATGGGCCGGTGCGAATTGCAGGAGGAAGTTCAGCTCGTCAAAGAAACGCAGCGAACTGCGCTGTTCCTGTGCGGATAGTGGCTTGAAGTAATCCACCACGGGCACCGCTGCGGGTGCGGGCTTGCCCAGGAAGGCGGACAGAGGCTGCACGCTGTAGCCGGCTTGGATCTTCTTGACGTTGTCGATGTCCGCAGGGCCCTTGAGCTGGGTACGGTACAGCACGAAGGCCAGGTCTGTCTCCGAGCGGATGACTTGCTTGATGCCAGCGGGCGCCTTGCCCTTCCAGCCGGGGCCAGCCAGCAGGTACCTGCCTGCCTCCGTTCCCGTGGCACGGCTGCCGACATAGGCAAAGTTGAAGGTATAGAGGTCGATGAACTGCAGCGAGTAGTAGCGGTCTTTCGGCACCGCCGGCACCGAGATGACCAGTGGCTCGGCTCTCAGGTCTGCCCCGAGTTGCGAATACGGTGTATCGGAGTTGGGCGTCTGGATGGCTTTGTCCTGCGGCGTGTAGACCCGCTCGACGTTGTGCAGCGTGTTCCATGGCGCCTTGAACTCAGGGCCGGTGCGGTCCACGAAATATGAGTGCATGACACGGTAGTTGTCCACCAGCGGGAAGCCATAGATCGTCGCTTCCTTGGCGATGGCGCGTGCCTCGGCCGGCGTGACCTGCTGCCGAACGTCGGCAGCGCCGACAGTGCCCGTCCAAAGGGTCTGCAGCGCCGTCAAGCTGGCAACCAGGAAGATTCGGAGAAAGCCCAAAGGAAGGGTCATGTTGAGAAGACTTTCGGGTTCAAAGGTTTGCAAGGGCGATCGGGGGCCGGCGACTTTCAGATCGGGAACTGCATGTTCAGTCCCATGAAGACCTGGAACTTGGGTTGCCCGTCGCCCTGGTGCGATGCCGTCCACTGCGGCTCGGCAAACAGGTTGTAGGTGGTGCTGCCTGCCTTCCACACCTTTCCGAGGCCTGCACCGACGGGAATCGAGTAGTCGCCGCTTCTGAGGTTGAAGTTCCAGGTGGCCGAACTGCGGAAGTACCAGCCCTGCGGGAAGTTGTAGATGAAGAACGGTTGCAGCGAGGCCGTGTCGACCTGCGGCCGGTCGTCATCTCCGGCGAAGGACTTCTGCCACGTGAGCAAGCCGCCCACCAACCCCCACTTCTGGGGTGCCATGGCGACCGCGGCCAAGCCACCCTGCCACTTGCCGGCGCCGGTCTGGTCGCGGCTGGCGGTTGGCATGGTCAGTTGCGGACCCACGCCCAGCTGAAAACCGTTGGCATTGAACAGAAAAATGTCGAACAGGTTCAGGTCCCCTGCGCCAGTAAAGCGCTCGCTGAAGTGCGGCGCATCGGGCGTGGTGACCACCGGCATGGTCACGCGCAGGATCTGGGGCATGCCGAAGAGCTTGTGCGGCAGAGTGCCGCGCAGCAGCAGCGCATTGCCATCTGCGTCCCCCAGGCCGTAATAGCGACCCGTGTACTGGTCCTGGATGTTGGCGCCGATGGTGGGAGTGAGAGGGTTGTTGGCCGCATTCATGTCTTCGCTCGATTGCGCAAATGCGGCACCGCCGACGCCACAAAGGAGCGCCGCTGCGAAGACTGAAACGCTTGCTGGAACTGTCAAGGGATGGCTTCCATGTTGTTGCACCGCACGATAGTGAATGCAGCCCCACACGACGTATTGGGAGAAGGACCTAATTTGCGCGGGAAATGCACCTATTTGCCGCACCGCGCGTTGACGCTGGAAGGGCCAGAACGCAAGACTTCATCGGTCATGTGGAAAGAAGGAAGACGATGATGAATCCGAGGCTGCGCCGCGTACTCTGGGCGGTGCCTGCGCTAGTGCCGATGTGGTCCTATGCAACAGAGGGAGGCGTCGGCCGGCCGATCACCGGCCAGCAGATCTTTTCCAACGCCGGAATCGTTCCACCAACGCCGGGGCTTGCACTGACTTTGACCAGCATCTACTTCGACGGCGGCATGGGAGCCGCTCGCCAGATTCCCGTCGGCCGAACCATCGGTGCCAGCCTGGACCAAAGGGTGAGCTACAACCTGGCAAATCTGACCTATATCTGGAACACGGGGCCCGGGCGGTGGAACTTCGCATCGGCCATCGGCATTCCGGTTCAGTACACCAGCGTCACGGTACGACTCTCGAGCAACCAGCGCCCGGGCCTGTCAAACGCCGATCACGGCACGCAGTTTGCCGACATGCTCATCAACCCAGTCGTGGCGAGCTATCACGTCAGTGAGGCTGATCACTTCGCACTGTCGATGCCCTTCTATGCGCCGACCGGAGCCTACAACCCAGATCGTCTCGCAAATGCTGGGCAGAACACCTGGACGTTCTCGCCGACGGTTGCCTACACGAAGCTCCTGAAATCCGGCGGTGAGTTCAGCGCACTGGCTGCAATCGATTTCTATACGCGCAACAGCGACATCGACTACAAGAATGGCGCAGTCTTCCGCCTTGACGCGATGTGGACGGCCGCCATCGCGCCGCAGTGGCGCCTTGGAGTGGTCGGTGGCTGGATCGAACAGTTGCAGGACGACACGGGGCCGCTTGCGGACCGACTCAATGGATTCAAAGGTCATTCAGTCGGTTTTGGTCCCATCGTCACCTGGGGAGGAAAGATTGGAAACCTTCCGGCAGCCCTTACTGCGCGATGGGTGCATGACATTGACACCAAAAACAGGCCGAAAGGCAATGGCGTCTCGTTTAGCCTGACGTTGCCCATCATGTAGCCCCAAAACACCGAGGTAGCGCCAGATGCGAGCTTCGCTGAATGCGCTGCCCCAGTTGCGTCGCGGACGCATTCATGAACCGCATCGCGAGCAGGCCTCTGCACCTCCGAATCTTGGCCTTAAAGCTAACTCGTGTCTGGCTCGAGCCGGCAACGCAGCGAAAGCGGTCTTCCGTGCGGAGGTCAAGGGCTGACGGCAACTGACCAGTCTGCCGTCACTCATCCCCTCACTTCCCCGTGAGTAAAAAACCAGGTTGGTTCCGCGCTTCAAAACCCGAGGAATGCGGAAAAAGTCGCAGACGCGTCGCGGGCTCCCCAAACTTGGGGAGCTGAGGCCCGCAGGTTCTCGACTAAATTCCGACCCGAATCTAGCAGCAGCCCGGTACGGGGGTCACCGAGCACGCCGAAGGTGTCGTTGTCACCGCAATTCCGTGCTTTAGCTTCGGTCCTGGTGCGTTAAGCACGGGTGATCTTCCATGGGTTGCCCGGGCGCGGCCGACACACTGCTCTGCGCTCTTTGCGTCCGTCGGCGTGCAAACACTTTCGGTCGCTTAACCTTCGAAGTCGATGCTCATGAGTCCTTCCAGTCTCTCCGCCTTCGGCGCGGCCGGCCCAATGGTGGGTTATCTATACCAAGTCCGGACCGCACTGCTATGGGCCATCCGCCGCAGTCGCGTGGGCGATTTCACCGTTAGCATCGAGACGCTAGACGATGTGACCTTCGAGGTGTCCGGCCAGCCCGATGCCGTGCTGCAGACCAAGCACTCGCTCAACGTCATGGCCAATCTGACCGACCTGAGCCCCGAGGTGTGGAAGACCTTGCGAATCTGGCTCGTTGGGCTGGCAAGCGGCGAGATTCCGCCAGAGACGGCACGGTTTCTAATCGCCACAGCCGGCGCGCCCGCTGGCAGCGCCTGCGCCTGCCTAGGGATCGAAGGGCGGGGCCGCAATGTGCCCGACGCAGCCAAGCGGCTCAAGCATGCTGCCACTACTTCAACCAACGATGAGCTCAAGGACGCCTTCGCAGCCTACCTGGCGCTAGACGAGGCAGAGCGGGAGTCCATGCTGGCGCGCGTCTACGTCATTCCGTCACAGCCCGATGCGGCCGCCATAGAGGCGCAGCTCCAGTCCGAGCTCTACCATGTCTCGTTGCACCACCAAGCGCTCTCGGTGCAGATGCTGGAAGGTTGGTGGTTCAAGCGCGTGCTCCACGAGTTAGTCCACCCCGACGGTGGCATCCCGCGCGCGGAGATCGATGCCCAGATCACGGAGATCCAGGAATCGCTGAAGCCCCATTCGCTGCCGATCGACGGCGATTTGGACGAGTTGATGGTGGCGCTGGAGCAGTTGCCGGAATTCGCCAATCGGCCCTTTTATAAGCAAGTGGAGTTGGTCGGCGGCAGCCAACTGCGCATCCGCAATGCGATCACAAGCTACCTGCAGGCATTCCGTCAACGCTCGGCCTGGACCCGTGACGATCTGCTATTCGACGCCGACCTGCAGAAGTACGACCAACGCCTTCGTACGGAATGGGAGTTGCAGTTTGCTCAGGCCTGCGACGAGCTCGGTGCCGGTCCGTCGGAGGAGGCTATGGCCCAGGCGGGACGCGCCATCCTGAAATGGGCCGAGGACGCGCACGTGCCAATCCGCTCAGGTGTCAGCGTTCCCTGGGTCTGCCGCGGTTCGCTGCACATGCTGGCCGAAGACCTGCGCCTTGGCTGGCACCCAGACTTCCAGACTCGGCTGCAGGCAATCTTTGGCGCGCCTGGGCAGAGTAGCGCGGCATGAGCTCCTGGCAGGAACGCACCATAGAGCAGCGCAACCTGCTCAACCCAGCCTTCTGTGCGCTAGCCATATGGCATCTCGCGCACGGCTATCGCAACGAGGCTACGGCGCTCGGCAGCGACGCGGACGGCTTGCCGCTCGCGCTGGCGTTCGTAGGCGCTAGCCTAGTGTTGCGCGGGCAGACGCGTGATCAACTGCCGCGCACTATCGCCTCGTCGCTCGCAACCTGGGTTAACGACCACCCGCTCGAGCGTTCGGCCGTCGCGAAGGGCGTCGTCGTGCTGCGCGAGACGGTGCGCGAGGCACTCCTGTTCGGCGCCCAGCACGGGTTGTTGTCGCTGGACGGCCACCGGCTCCAGGCTGGAAAAGCCGCCGCGAGAAAGATCAATGCCTATCTCCGCACGTCGAGCGACGAGGTGCGAGACTGCATGCGCCAGGCGACGTTCGTCGGCCGTTGGCTGTGTAAAGCGGGTGCGCCCCCGACCGTGTTGGCGCTGTTGGGAGTGCAAGCGTGATCCAGATTCGCGCCATCGTGATCTACAGCTACGATGGTAGACACCGCGTGGTGTCCTTCGAGCCAGGCCGCGTCAATATCATCTCGGGCGACTCGCGCACCGGCAAGTCGGCAATCCTAGGCATCATCGACTATTGCCTGGGCAGCAAGGAGATCGACGTGCCGGAAGGCAAGGTGCGACGCAACGTCTCTTGGTTCGGCCTTTTGCTGGCAACGGCCCGTGGCCAAGCTTTTGTGGCGCGCCAGTTGCCTGCGGGCGAAGGCAAGTCCAGCGAGGCTATCTACGTGCAGACAGACAGCGTGGTGCCTATTCCCGCTGCCGCGGTTCTGCGCACGACCACCAACCGCGACGGCCTGCGCGCGCTCTTGGCGTCCTGGGTCGGCATGTCCGACTACCTGTACGAGCCACCGCCGGGCCAGACGCGAGACCCGCTGGCAGCCTCGATCAGCCATGCCCTGACCTTCTGCTTCCAGTCGCAGACAGAGATAGCGCAACGCAAGCACTTGTTCCACGGCTCGAGCGATCGTTTCGTGGCCCAGGCCATCAAAGACACCTTGCCCTACTTCCTAGGCGCCGTAACCGATGACTACGTGGCGCAGCAGCAGGAGCTCAAGCGTGTGCGAGCCGAGATTCGCCAGATCGAGCGCAAGCTCGCCGAAGCCGCGAACATCCGCGGCGACGGCGTGGGCCGCGCCGACACGCTGCTGGCCGAGGCGAAAGCGATCGGGTTAACTACGCTCGACGAGAGCACCCCCTGGCAGGAAAAGATAGACGCACTCCGCACGATTCAGAACACGCCGGTGCCGTCGGCCGCTTCGGAAGCCGGCGAAGACGTCGAGTTTCACCGCCTTTCCGATGTGCGCAGCGAACTCGTACGCGAGCAGCGCACTCCTCAGTCGACGCTGGAACGTGCCCGTAGTTTCGAGGGCAATTCCAGGGGCTATGCTGCCGAGGCCCGTGAACATGCAGCCCGGCTCCGAGCGGTGACAGTCTTCGAGCACGATACGCCCGGACACGCTTGCCCGCTGTGCCTGCAGAATCTGCCCGAAGCCTCGCAGGTGCCCTCGATCGGCGATCTGCGCGCCGCACAAGACTACATTGGAGATCGGAGTGGCGCGATGGACTCCGCCACGCCGCGCATCGCTACGGCAATACAGGACGTCGAAGCCAAGCTTGCAGAAGTACGGCGTCGCCTCGACGACAACCGCACACTGCTTACGGCTATCAAGCGCGGTAACCAGCGTCTACAGTTGGCCACAGACACCGAAGCGCGTCGTGCCATGGTTCTGGGGCGCATCAGTCTGTACATGGAAAACATTCCGCAGATGCCGGACGTCAGCGAGCAGCAGGCGCGGCTGGCAATCTTGCGGGAGCAGGAAACCCAACTCGACGAGGCGGTTAGCACTGACGCCATCCAAGCGAGGATGGAGTCCTGTCTCTCCAACGTCAACAAGAACCTGTCCAACTACGCCCGGCAGATCGACCTGGAGTATTCCGATTCGCCGCTCCGCCTTGATCCACGCAACCTGACCATCGTGGCCGACACGCTCGAGCGGCCGGTGTCCATGCGCGAGATTGGCAGCGGCGAGAACCACGTGGGCTACCACATAGTTGCGCACTTGGCCCTGCACACATGGTTCGCCGGCCGCGGCCGGCCAGTGCCCTCGTTCCTGCTGCTAGATCAGCTGTCCCAGGCGCATTTCTCGCCCGACACCGCGCCGGGCAATGGCGTGACTCAGGAGAAGATCGACGCGGACCGCCGGGCCGTCAAGCGCCTGTTTAGCTTGATCTTCGATGTGGCTGAGCGATTGGAGGGCAAGCTCCAGGTGATCATTACCGACCACCCGGACTTCAGCGACGACGCTCGGTTCCAGGCTGCGCTGCGCGAGCGCTGGCGCGATGGACTAAAACTCGTCCCCGAGGACTGGCCGCGCGCGGTCTGAGTACGCCGCTGGTTGTTCCCCTGCCGAGCGGTGATCGCCGAAGTCGTTATCCGACGCACGACTTATAGTGAGGACGGGACTTGGTCGAAATTTATAGAGAGGCGCATGCAAGGAATACTAGAAACGCGAGTTCGCGGTGCTGAACAGCTAAAAACCGCTGAGAACGTTCGGGCCGCAGTGCTGGGGCTCATGAGAATCACCTTGCAGCATGCATGCGTCGTTCTAGGCGAGTGGATCGCGAACACCCTCCGAGCGGATCCATCGAAGCTTCAACAGTTCACTGGGGTTGACTTGAAGGACTTCGTCGCTCCTGCGGACGGCGAACTCATTGGGTTGCTCTCCGAACTTCTTGTGGCCGCCGAGAACATAGGATGGAAGTCTGCCGGCCGCCAGTATTGGGAGGCGGCTGCCTTGTCCGAGCCTCTCAAGCGCATCGTTGGAAAGTCGAAGGCGAACATAGAGACGGTCCTGTTGGCGTTTGTGCGTGAGCGCAATGATGGTGTCGAAGGGCACGGCCTGCCCGGCGGGTACGATCCCGAGGCTGACGTGGCCGTCATTCGCAGCCTCGTCGCGAGAGCTTCGGCGTTCCTCCCAACGGTTGCCGATGATGGCGAAACGCTTCTGATTCCTTCGCTGGGAGGCCGCGAAGGCACGCCACTCAAGACTTTGAAACTCTATGGTGGTGACCCTGTTTGCTATCGACGCTTGATCGCAACTTCCGCCGGCAAGATCAGGGTCGAGGCCCAGATCTCGCGCGCGCTGCTCAAACGAGAGCCTGTTACTTTCGAGGTTCCGAACTTGCTTCTGGAACTGCCAGCGAGATCGTCGCCCGAGTACTCCATTTCCGAGCCTAGCTGGGCGCCCGATTGGCGGCCGTTCGTGCTCATCCCTGACCGATTGGCAAGTATTCAAGAATTCACCGGTCGCTTGACGGAGTTGGCGTCGCTCGAAGAGTGGGCAGACGACATGGACTCACGTCGGTGCATGGTTTACGGTGACGGGGGCATGGGAAAGACGACCTTAGTCATTGAGTTTTTGCACCGCCTTCTAGAGGGTGAGACACAGGTAAAGTGGCGGCCCGAACTGATCACGTTCTACACCGCGAAGAAGACGCGGTGGGGGCTTCAAGGCTTAGAGCACATCTCAGCACAGGACGTGGGTGTCGCGGACGTTGCCGTCGAGATCGCACGTCTTCATTCCACAAAACCCCTGGATCGATCTTGGTACGACAAGAGTCCGAAGGAGGTCGTTCAAAAGCTCGCGGGCCTGCAGGCACAGATGCGCGTAAGGAGGGACGACCATCTGGTCATCCTCGACAACACCGAGACAATGGCCAAGAGCGATGCTGACATTCGCGCGCTCGGCTCGCAAATCAACGAACTGAGCAAGCATGTCGGCCGCGTTATCCTGACCTCTCGACGTCGCGAGCAGATCGAGGCGTTTCCCATCCAGACAGAGAGCTGGTCGCCAGAGGAGGGGCTTGAGTTTCTGAGAAAGCGCGGACGAACGCTCAAGTGTCAGTCGATCACCATGGCCGGCCCGTCAACCTTGAAGGGCTACTCCAAGGCGCTAAACAACAAGCCGATCGCGTTGGAAGTTTTTGCCCAGGCCGCTTCCGCTCCAGGGGAGAGTCTGGAGCGCTCCTTCGAACGCGTCCAGCGGATGCAGCGTCAGGACCTTGGGCAATTCTTGTACGACGATGCATGGAATCGGCTGGCACCCGAGATGCGGCATGTGATGTTGCTGATGAGTCGCATCGGGGATGTGATCGATCAATACATCATTCAGCTCTGTTGCCGCGTGGCGAATGTTAATGTGGCAGCCGCGAGCGAGGCTATCGAGGAGAGCAAGGGCATTGGGACGGTGACGAAGATCCAGGGCATCCTGCAAGTTGCCTTTAACCCTGAGTTCTCGAACTACTGCGCCGAACGCACTGAGCTGCTGGAAGGCAAGACCGTTCCTTTGCCGGAGGACGTAAGCTGGGTTCAGAAGCGGTACCGAGAGTTCGTCGCTGACGCGTCTGCGCAGGTGCGGGACCGAAACACTCGTGCATTCGTGGTTCCGTCCGCGCGTGCGGCCTGGAAGAGCTTCCATGACGGCAACGTCGATCAAGCGTTTGAGCACTACGAAGCGGCTTGCTCTGAAGACCCGGACAATGGTTACCTTTACGACAGGTTCGCCTATGCACTGTTCAGTCAGCGTCGGTACGCGGCTGCCCTCGAGAAAGCAAAGCGAGCGACAGTGCTGCTCCCGGACGAGCCAGAGCCATGGTTCACAAAGGGTATGGTTGAAGCGCGCCTGGGGCACGCCGGCAATGCTGTCAAAGATCTGGATCGCGCGGAATCACTTGGGAAACCGAAGCACCTCTGTGAGTTGCAGCAAGCCTACGCGCACGTCTACTCCGATCCGAAGAACATTGAACGTGCCCGCCAGTGCGTCGACCGCGCTCTCAGACTTGCGCCGAAAGACAGGTTCCTCGACAGGTTCGCCTCAGAGGCAACGGCCTTCAAGAACCGCTGGTTTCGCGATTGAGAATCCGGACTCCATCTTGCGCGCAAACCACCATCTCGGGCTACTCCACGATCGCTAACTCTGCGCTGCCGGTCTTTATTCCAATCGAATCCCTTTCGGGCTGATCGAGGTCGGCGACGCATGGCGTTGGCGTTGATGCGGTGAGTTACCACCACCCTGGGCACCGACGCGGCAGGGTCTTTGCCTCCGGCCAGCACTGGCGCTCGCTCACACTGCACCCGTGCTTGCTCGCTGGCCACTCGCCTTCCATCGTGCCTACGGTAGTTGAACCTACGACCCTCTTCGGCAAGTAGGGGTGTTCCTGTGCCGCCCGACTCATATCTGGCCAAAAGCCGCCATAGAAACTGGCCATGCCGAAGTACTGCAACCAGTCTGAGGGGGACATTCTCCGGAAAGCCGTCCACCACGAACTGCGTGGAGAATGCGCCGCATGACCGACATCGCATCCGTCCTCAAGTCTGAGATCGCACGCATCGCCCGCAAAGAGGTGCGCGCGGAGATCGAAAGCCTAAAGGAAGGCAAGCGCTCAGTACCGGAGCGCTATCGCCGAGTTGCGGCGCCAAGTGTCCGAGTTGCAGAAGCAACTGAAGCAGACGGATCGCCGAACAAAGGTGGCGTCTAAGGTGATGGCTACAGACAACGCTGGCACGCCTCGTCGCTTCAGCGCAAGTCGTCTGGCAGCACATCGTGCCAAGCTCGGTTTGTCTGCAGCTGCGTACGGGAAGCTTGCCGGCATGAGCGGGTCGACCATCTACGTCTGGGAACAGGGAAAGGCACGCCCCAATGAAGAACAGCTACGGCGCCTGGCTGCGATTCGAGCGCTCAGTAAACGCGCGGCACTCGAGAAGGCAAGCGAGTAGTCCAAGGGTCTGCGCGGCACGGCCGCGCAGACTCTGATTGAGTTCAAGCCACGTAGCGTGGCCTAATCCCTCCTCGATGCATCGAAGGGGAACGGTATGCCCATCTGGCGCACTCCCCCGGTGACGGAGCAAGCCGGGCTGACCCTGCGGAACTGGCGAGTTATTCAGCTCGCTGATGGCACCCAACACCTCGCCGGCTACTGCATTGAGAATCGCGAAGGCCGGGTGAGTTCGGTCGTGCGGGAGATCGACTACGAGAAGTTGATCGCAAAACTGAGACTGGTCGGGTGTACGTCCTGCAGGGGAGGCCCGGTGCCGATTCAGATGCAAAGTACGTCTGGGGGCGGTGGGCTGCTCTGAACACAGTTGGGTTCTGGGAAGACGTTTCTCGCTCAGTTTGGTCAAGGCATAAAGGAGGGGCGTAGAAGTGCACTGCCACGAGGCGAAGTGCTCTGCGCCATCTGCAAGGACCTTTCAGGAAACGTGGGAGGCATCGAGGGGAATGCGCGAGAAATATTGCAATGAATTCCCGCAACCCCGAGATGAATGCAAATCGCCTCGCTTCCCTAGGGAGAATTGCCGCAACCAATGCAAATTCAGGCTGCTGCCTTGAAGCCGGCCGCCCCTCACTCCACCGTCACACTCTTCGCCAGATTCCGAGGCTTGTCCACATCCGTCCCCCGCGCGCACGCCGTGTGATAGGCCAGCAGCTGCAGCGGCACCACGTGCAGCAGCGGGCTCAGCGCGCCGTAGTGCTCGGGCATGCGGATCACGTGGATGCCGTCGCTGCTCTCGATGTGGGTGTCCGCGTCGGCCAGCACGTACAGCACGCCGCCGCGGGCGCGCACTTCCTGCATATTGCTCTTGAGCTTTTCCACCAGGGCATCGTTGGGCGCGACGGTGACCACCGGCATCTCGCTGGTCACAAGCGCCAGCGGGCCGTGCTTGAGTTCGCCGGCGGCATAGGCCTCGGCGTGGATGTAGGTCACTTCCTTGAGCTTGAGCGCGCCTTCCAGCGCGATCGGGTAGTGCAGGCCGCGGCCCAGGAACAAGGCGTTTTCCTTGCGCGCGAAGTCCTCGGCCCAGCTGATGATCTGCGGCTCCAGCGCCAGCACCGATTGCAGCGCCACCGGCAGGTGGCGCATCTGCTTCAGGTACGCCGCTTCTTCTTCCGCCGAGAGGCGCCCCTTGGCCTGGGCGAGCGCCAGCGTCAGCAGGAACAGGCCCGCCAGCTGCGTGGTGAAGGCCTTGGTCGAGGCCACGCCGATCTCCACGCCGGCGCGCGTGATGTAGGCCAGCTTGCATTCGCGCACCATGGCGCTGGTGGCCACGTTGCAGATGGTGAGCGTCTCCTCCATGCCCAGGCTGCGCGCATGCTTCAGCGCGGCCAGCGTGTCGGCCGTCTCGCCCGACTGCGAGATGGTCACCACCAGCGTCTTCGGATCGGGCACCGATTCGCGGTAGCGGTATTCGCTGGCGATCTCCACCTGCGTGGGAATCCTGGCGATGCCTTCGAGCCAGTACTTGGCGGTGCAGCCGCTGTAGTAGCTGGTGCCGCAGGCCAGGATGAGCACCTTGTCGATCTGCTGGAACACGCGGTGCGCGCTGGCGCCGCTGCTCTTCTGGCCGTCCTGCGGCAGGCCGTCGAACAGCTCGGGCACCACGCCCTGCACGCCTTCCAGCGTGTCGGCAATGGCGCGCGGCTGCTCGAAGATTTCCTTTTGCATGTAGTGGCGATAGGGCCCCAGCTCGGCCGCGCCGCTGTGCGCCACCACCTGGCGCACCGGGCGCGTCACGCTCTTGTGCGCGCGGTCGACGATCCAGTACTTGCCGGGCTGCAGGTCGACCACGTCGCCTTCTTCCAGATAAATGATCTGGTCGGTCACGCCGGCCAGCGCCATGGCGTCGCTGGCCAGGAAGTTTTCGCCTTCCCCACCCTGGCCCACGCCCAGGATGAGCGGCGAGCCCGCGCGCGCGCCCACCACGCGGTGCGGCTCGTCGCGGCAGATGGCGGCAATGGCGTAGGCGCCCTGCAGTTGCTTGACGGTGGCCTTCACGGCTTCGAAGAGGTCGCCGTCGTAGTGGCTGTCGATGAGGTGCGCGATGACCTCGGTGTCGGTCTGGCTGGCGAAGACATAGCCGCGGGCCTCGAGCGATTCGCGCAGCGCCTCGTGGTTCTCGATGATGCCGTTGTGCACCAGCGCCACGCGCGCGGGCCGCGTGCTGTCCGGCCCTTCGTTCGGGCCGCGGCTGAAATGCGGATGGGCGTTGTGCACGGCCGGCGCGCCGTGCGTGGCCCAGCGCGTGTGGGCAATGCCGGTCAGGCCCTCGACCTTGTCCTCCTGCACCTGCGCCAGCAGGTCGGCCACGCGCGAGGTGGTGCGGGTGCGGCTGAGGCTGCCGCCCGCATGCACCGCCACGCCGCAGGAGTCATAGCCCCGGTATTCCAGGCGCTGCAGGCCCTGGACCAGGACCGGAACGATGTTGCGATGGGAAGCCGCTCCGACGATGCCGCACATGGGTGTCTCTTTCTGGTGGGTGGTGGTAGGAAGGCGCTGATCCTAGGACGATGAGAATGAAGATTGGTTTCTTATTTCGTTTTTCGATGGAATAATCTTCCACTAGCATTTCGACTATTTCTTTTCTTCCATTTTTTATCTCTTAATGGAATCTTTGGTCATCGATTCTGTAGACCTTCGACTGCTGCAGGCCCTGCAGGACGATGCCTCGCGCACCAACCAGCAACTCGCGGCGCTGGTCCACGTCTCGCCCCCCACCTGCCTGCGCCGCGTACAGCGCCTGCGGCAGGCCGGCGTGATCGAGCGCGAGGTGGCGCTGCTGTCGCCCGACAAGCTCGCGCCCTTGCTGGGGCACGGCCTGCAGGCGGTGGTGGAGGTGTCGCTGGACCGGCAGAGCGCCGAGGCGCTCGATGAATTCGAGGCCCGCGTCACCCCGGACGAGGCCGTGCAGCAGTGCTGGCGCGTCTCGCCCGGGCCCGACTTCGTCCTCATCGTCGGCGCGCGCGACATGCCCGGCTACCTGGCGCTGGCGCAGCGCCTGTTCACCGCCGATGCCAACGTGCGCAACGTCAAGGCCTTCTTCAGCGTGAAGCGCGCCAAGTTCGAGCCGCGGCTGGCGCTGCCTGCGCAGCTCGAGAGCTAGAAAGAAAACGCTTAGCGCTGCCAGAAGCCGCGATGCGGCTCGGCCGCCTCGGCCTCGATCAGCGGCCCCACCACCTGCACCTTGCGCTGGCCGCGCGCGAACACCTCGCGGCAGGGCAGCGAGAAGGTGGGGTTCTCCGGATGGTCGCCCGTCAGGCCCAGCAGCGTGTGCTCCGACAGCGCATAGACCACGCGGCCGATGCCCGTCCAGTACACCGCGCCGGAGCACATGCAGCAGGGCTCGGCGCTGGTGTAGAGCGTGCAGCGCGCCAGTTGCTCGGGGCTGAGCTTGCGCGCCGCCAGCGCGGCCGCCACCAGCTCGGCATGCTGCGTGGGGTCGCCCTCTGGCGGCATGGAGTTGTTGCCGGCCTGCGAGACGATGTGGCCGTGCTCGTCGGCCACCAGCGCGGCAAAGGGGTGGCGCCCGCGCGCCTTCGATTCTTCGGACAGGGCAATGGTCTGGCGCAGCAGCGCGAGTTCGTGCGGGGCCAGGTCGGGGATGGTGTCGTTGTTGCTCATGGTTCGTTTTTATGTAATGTGTGAAGAGGGAGGGATGTTCAATGCGTCGCAGTCGCGCCTTCGGGCACGGCCTGCTCGCGCTCGCTGCGGTTGAGGATGAGATTGAGCAGCACCGCGGTGATGGCGCCCAGGAAGATGCCGCTTTCCAGCACCAGCTTGAGCGGGCCGCTGGCATGCGCGAACAGCGCCGGAAAGGACATGGGCAGCACGCCCACGCTCACCGACACGGCCACCACCAGCGCATTGCGCGTGCCCTCGAACTTCACGCGCGCCAGCTCCTGGATGCCGGCCACCGTGGTCATGCCGAACATCACCACCGCGCAGCCGCCCAGCACCGGCCGCGGCACCGAGGCGATCAGCGCACCCAGCTTGGGGAAGAGGCCCATCAGGATCATGATCACGCCCGCACTGGCCACCACGTAGCGGCTCTTGATGCCCGACAGGGCGATCAGCCCCGTGTTCTGCGTGAAGGCGTTGTACGGAAAGCTGTTGAACACGCCGCCGATCATGGTGGACAGGCCGTCGGCGCGGAAGGCGTTGCCCAGGGTCGCCTGCGTGGCGGGCCGCCCGACGATCTGGCCGATGGCCAGGCAGTTGCCCGTGGTCTCGGCCATGATGACCAGCATGGCCAGCGCCATGATCAGCGCAGGCGCCAGGCCGAACTGCGGCGCTCCGAAGGCGAAGGGCGCGCTCAGCTCGAACCATGCGGCCGCGCCCACCTGCGAGAAGTCGGTCAGGCCGAAGGCAGTGGCCACCGCCGTGCCCGCCGCCAGGCCCACCAACACCGCCAGGTTGCCCAAGAAGCCCGAGAAGCGCGCGTACACCACCAGCGTCACCGCAATGGTGAAAAGGCCCAGCGCCAGGTTCGGCCATGCGCCGAAGTCCTTGGCGTCCGGGTTGCCGCCGCCCAGCCAGATGGCGGCGGCGGGCATCAGCGTGATGCCGATGATGGTGATCAGGCTGCCGATCACCACCGGCGGAAAAAAGCGCAGCAGCCGGCTGGTGACCGGCGCCAGCGCGACGGTGATGGCGCCGCCGGCGATCACCGCGCCGAACACGTGCTGCACGCCGTATTCCTTGCCGATCATGATCATGGGCGCCAGCGCGATAAAGGAACAGGCCTGCACCAGCGGCAGCCGCGCGCCGAACTTCCAGAAGCCCAGCGTCTGGATCAGCGTGGCCACGCCCGAAGTCAGCAGGTTGGCATTGATGAGCAGCACCACCTGCGCGGCCGAGAGGCCCAGCGCGCCGCCCAAAATCAGCGGCACCGCCACCGCCCCGGCGTAGAGCACCAGCACATGCTGCAGGCCATAGGTGGCCATCTGCTGCGGCGGCAGGATCTGGTCGACCGGATGCGGTGCCGGTGCGGATGTGTCGTGCATGGGAATCAGTCTCCGATCGTTGTGTTGAACCCCGCCGCTAGTCGGGGGCTGGGGTGGCGCGATGTTCCATCTGCCGCAACGCCGCACAAAGTTGGTTTCCATCGCAAAAATCGATGGAAGATCGGCGGATGCGCTACTCACTCGACCAACTGGAAATCTTCTCGGCCGTTGTCGAGGCCGGCTCCTTCTCGGCCGCGGCACGCCGCCAGCAGCGCACGCAGTCGTCGGTGAGCGCCGCCATCGCCAACCTGGAGGCAGACCTGGGCGTGCTGCTGTTCGACCGCGCCACCAAGACGCCCAGCCTGACCGAGCCGGGCCGGCGCCTGCTGCGCGAGGTGTCCGAGGTGCTGGACCGCTGCCTGGAGCTGGAGCGCCATGCGCAGAGCCTGGCCGAGGCGATCGAGCCGGGCATGACGCTGGCCATCGAAGTGCCCTACCGCACGCTCACGCCGACGCTGGCCGCCTTCGCGCGGCAGTTTCCCTTTGTCGACCTGCACATCCGCAACGCGCTGGAAGGCGACGTCAGCGCGCTGGTGCAGGAAGGCGCGGCCCAGCTGGGCGTGGCCTTCTCGCAGCCCAACTACGCGCGCGAGCTGGGCTTCGTGCAGATGGGCAAGCTGGTGATGTCGCACGTGGTGGCGCGCGGCCACCCGCTGGCGCAGGCCGGGCAGGTCGACTTCGCCGAACTGCACCGGCACCGCCGCCTGGCCTTCAGCGCCCACAGCGAGCGCCTGCCCAGCAGCGAATACCTCGGCGCCACCCGGCTATGGCGCGCCGAGAGCCATGCCGCGCTGGTGGAACTGACGCGCGCCGGCCTGGGCTGGGCCACGCTGCCGCGGCAACTGGTGCTGGCCGAACTCGCCTCGGGCGAGCTGGTGGAGCTGCGGCTGGCGGCCTACCCGCACACCGACTGGCTGGTGGGCGTGGACCTGCTGTGGAACAAGTCGCGCCCGCTGGGCCCCGCTGCCGAATGGCTGCGCGGGCAACTGGCGCGCTTCAAGATCAGCGAGCAGGACAGCGCGGGCCATCCCACCACGTTCTGAGTTTCTAAGCCTTCTTCTTCACCGGCCGCTGCCAGTTGGGGTAGCTCACCTGCCGCGCCCGCGCCACCGTCAGGCCGCCGGGCTCGGTGCTCTTGCTCACCGTGGAGCCGCCGCCCACCGTGCCGCCGGCGCCGATGGTGACCGGCGCCACCAGCACGCAGTTGCTGCCGATGTGCACGTCGTCGCCGATGACGGTGCGGTGCTTGTTGGCGCCGTCGTAGTTGGCCGTGATGCTGCCCGCGCCGTAGTTCACGCGCGCGCCTACCGAGGCATCGCCGATGTAGGCCAGGTGGTTGGCCTTGGCGCCGGGCGCCAGCGTGCTGTTCTTGATCTCGACGAAGTTGCCGATGTGCACCTCCGCGCCCAGGCGCGCGCCCGGGCGCAGGCGGGCGAACGGGCCGATGAGCGCCGCCGGCCCCACTGTCACGCCGGCCTTCTCGCCGTCGATGTGGGTGTACGGATGGATCACCGCGCCGTTCTCGATGCGGGCATTGGCGATCACGCAGTTGGCGCCGATGCGCACGCCCGCGCCCAGCGACACCGCGCCCTCGAAGACGCAGTTGACGTCGATCTCCACGTCGGCCTCGCAGGCCAGCGTGCCGCGCAGGTCGAAGCGCGCCGGATCGGCCATGCGCACGCCCTGCCGCATGAGGGCCTGCGCCTGGCGCAGCTGGTAGGCGCGCTCGAGCTGGGCCAGCTGCAGCGGGTCGTTCACGCCGGCCACCTGCAGCGCATCGTCGGTGCGGTGCGCCACCACGGCCACGCCGTCCACGGTGGCCAGGCGCACGATGTCGGTCAGGTAGTACTCGCCCTGCGCGTTCTTGTTGTCCAGCCGCGCCAGCCAGGGCTTGAGCAGGCGCGTGGGCACCGCCATCACGCCGCTGTACACCTCGCGGATCTGGCGCTGCTCGGGCGTGGCGTCCTTGTGCTCGACGATGGCCTGCACCCCGTCGTCGCCGTCGCGCACGATGCGGCCGTAGCCGGTGGGGTCGGCGAAGTCGATGGTGAGCAGCGCCAGCCGCCGGCTGGCGCTGGCGGCCACCAGGGCCTGCAGGGTCTGCGCGCCGATGAGCGGCACGTCGCCCGACAGCACGACCGTGGTGCCGTCCTCGTCCAGCAGCGATTGCGCCTGCTGCACCGCGTGGCCCGTGCCCAGCTGCGGCACCTGGCGCGCGAATTCGAGGGGCGCATCCGCGAAGGCGGCGGCCAGGGCGGTCTCGACCTCCGGCGCGCCGTGGCCGGTCACGACCACCACCTTGCGCGCCTGGATGCCCAGCGCCGTGTCCACCACATGCGAGACCAGCGCACGCCCCGCCAATCGATGCAACACTTTGGGCAGGCTGCTCTTCATGCGGGTGCCTTTGCCGGCCGCCATGATGACGACGTCCACCGGGCCGAAATCGTGTTGCTGAATCTGTGCCATGCCTACCTTCTTCTCTGAAATCTGCATTCGTCTGAAATGTGCCTGCCGGATTATCGCGGCGCCCCTGGCGGCGGCGCTGCTCGCCTCGCTGCTGGCCGGCTGCAGCACGGTCAAGCTGGCCTACAACAACGCGCCCGAACTGGCCTATTGGTGGCTGGACGGCTACCTGGACTTCGACGCCAGCCAGACGCCGCGCGTTCGCGGCGAACTCGACTGGCTGCTGGCCTGGCACCGGCAGAACGAGCTCCCGCAATGGATCGCATTGCTGCAGAAGGCCCAGGCGATGGCGCCGAACGACAGCACGCCGGCCCAGGCCTGCGAACTGGCGCAGGCCATGCGGCTTCGCCTGCTGGCGCTGGCCGAGCAGGCCGAGCCGGCCGGCGCCGTGCTCGCCTTGACCTTGACACGTGCGCAGCTGGACCACCTGCAGAAGAAGTATGCGCAGGTCAACGACGACTACCGCGCGGACTGGATCGACAAGAGCCGCGAGGCGCAGCAGGACAGGCGCTATGAGCAATGGCTGAACCGCAGCGAAGACTTCTACGGCAACCTGGACGAGCGCCAGAAGAAGGCCTTGCGCCAGATGGTGGCCGATTCGGTCTTCAACCCGGTGCTCTTCGACGCCGAACGCAAGCGCCGCCAGACCGTGGCCCTGCGGACCCTGCGCACGCTCGGCGCCCTGGGCGCCGAACCCGGCGTGTCGGCCAGCGAGGCGCAGCAGGTGCTGCACGCCTACATCCGCACGGTGGCCGAGCCGCCGCCGGGCCGCTGGCGTGATCAGCAGGAAGCGCTCTGGCAGGAAAGCTGCCGCAACGTCGCCGCCCTGCACAACATGACCACGCCGGCCCAGCGCGAGCAGGCCGTGCGCCGCCTGCGCAGCTACGAGACGCAGCTCCGGGAGCTGGCGGCCGCCTCATAGGTCTTCCCCAATAGGGGAAGATCCACCCCGGCCAAATGGCACATCGACCATGTGACCGGTTGTTACTTGTAGTTCCTTCTGATTACACTGTGGCTCGCGCGCGCGCCCAGCCATCCGGAATGAAGAACACCACCCTCTGCACCCTGTTCGAAGGCCACTACCACTACGGCGTGGCCGCCTTGGCGAATTCGCTTCTGGCCAATGGATACAAGGGAGACCTGTGGGTGGGCTTTCGGGGCGAGCTGGCAGGCTGGGTCACCGGCCACACCGGCTACGACAAGTCCACGGGCGAACTGCGTGTGAACGAACAGTTCAGCCTGCGCTTCATCCGGCTCGACACTCAGCTCTTCTTCGCCTACTACAAGCCCACCTTCATGCGCGAAGTGCTCGACAAGCACGCGCCGCAGGCGGATGCGGTGGTCTACATCGATCCGGACATCGTCCTGAAATGCCCCTGGTCGAACCTGGGCGCCTGGTTCGAGGGCGGCATCGCCCTGATCGAGGACGTGAACTGGAACCTGCCCTCGCGCCACCCGAAGCGCCTGATGTGGCGCGAATGGTTCGCGCCGCACGGGGTCGAGCCGCGGCGCAGCGTGGAGCGCTACTACAACTCGGGCTTCATCGGCGTGCCGCGCGAACACGCGGACTTCCTGACCCTGTGGTCCTGGCTGTGCGACCTGGTGAACACCTTCAACGACGGCGTGAACGACATCAAGGCCGGCGACGCGTCCGACCTCTTCCATTCGACCGACCAGGACGCGCTCAATTTCGCGCTGATGGTGCACGAGGCCCCGCTCAACACCTCCGGCGCCGAGGCCATGGATTTTCTCTCGGGCGGGTATTACTTCTCGCACGCCATCGGCTCGCCCAAACCCTGGGTTCGCAAGCATCTTCGCTCGGCGCTCATGGGCATGCCGCCTTCGCCGGCCATCAAGGCCTACTACAGGTCGGCCAACCACCCCCTTCGCCCGTTCGCGCCCTGGCGCCTGGCCCAGCAGCGCCTGAACCTGCAGATCGCCTCGGTCATCGGGCGCTTCTATCGCAAGATCTAGGAGCGAGAACAGGCCCTCAGTTCGAGGGACGCGGCTCGATCCGCCGCACGCGGCCGGATGTTGCGGAGTCGATCGCCAGGCAAAGCGCTTCCAGCACGCGCTCGTCGCTGCGGTAGGCACGCCATGCATCGAACCTGGCCTGCAAGTCCGCGGCGTGCAGCACCTCGTCCACGGCCCGTTCGAGCTGAAGCGGAAGCTCGTCCAGGCTCTTGCAAGCCGATCCGCAGCGCACCGGCGTGGACATCTGCGCGGCAATCACCGGAAAGTCGGGTGCCAGCACGTAGCAGCCCCCTGCGATGGCATCGTGCACGATGCCGCTGGGGCGGAAATAGAAGGAATCCCGCTCGAACCATGCGACGACGATGTCCAGCGAATGCAGGACGGCGTTGTATTGCTCCGGGGCATCGGTGTCGCGGTAGACGATGCCGCGCACCTTCAGCTTCTCCAGCAGCGATTCGGGCACCTGCCAGCGCGGGGAGCCAAAAACAAGTTCCACACCCGCATGGCCTTGCGCGTGGTTGGCCAGAATGTCCAGCAACGGCTCCACGGGCTTGTCGGCCCGCAGGATGCCGAGGATGCCGATGCGCACCACCCCGCCAACGCTTGGCGAAGCCCGCGGGGCGCGCAGTTGGGGCTCGCGCGGCATCGGGTGCGGCATGACGATGGACTTGGTGAAGCGGGGCACGCCCGCGACGTTGCGGTCGCTCACTTCCAGATGCACCGGCCAGAAGTCGGCATGGCGCTCGATCAGGCGCAGCACGCGCAGGCCCATGCGATGGAAGAGGCTCTGGCCGTGGGTCTGCTGGATGCCGTGAACGATGAAGAGCACGGTCTGCCGCCGCGCCAGGCACACCGCATAGACCGGATACGCGTACCACGGCTTGTGCTCGAAGATGAAGACGACTTGGCAATCGCGGGCGCGCCACGCTTCCTGGGTCATTTCCCAGACCGTCTGCAACTGGAATGCAATCTGCTGCAATCGCCGCGTGGGGATCCAGCTGTAGTCGCGCCCGCGGTTGCCCGTTTCTTCGGAGATGAAGGCAATCCTCCGACTCAGTCGCTCACCGAGTGTCAGAAGCAGATCGAAGTTGCGGTGGGCGGATCGCATGGCGGCTTGCCCAGTCTAGCAATAGATTAGAACTTTTTATTACGCCAAATGGCCGACCGGGCCGATTACCTGGCCGTTCGCCATTCGGGGATCCGCAGCAGCACCAGCCCGTACTGGAACGCGAAATGGGTGAAGCTGGTGGCCAGATTGAACGCCAGGACCTGCGGCAGCGAGCCCACGCCCACCCCCGCGACGAAAGCAACCTGAACGGCGATCACCAGCGGAATCGTGATCCATTGCCGGGTCGTGGCGCCGCGCCCGGCCAGGGTGCGGAAGGCGAAGCCCGACGCACTGGTGAGCACGTAGGCGCCGATGGCCATCCAGAGATAGGGCTCCTGGGCCTTGTACTGCGGGCCCAGCAGCAGCATCCAGTAGTGCGGCAGGGCCAGCGAGGACAGAAAGATCAGCAGCATCGCGCCCAGGTACGCCGCATTCACCAGCAGCAGCTTGCGCAGGAAGCTCGGCCCGCCCGGCGAACGGGCAATGGCCGGAAACAGCAGCATGTTGGTGACCCGGTCCAGCACCACCAGGATCATGGCCAGGCGTCCCAGTGCACCCACCTCGGCCATCATGTCGGTGGTGCCGAAGACCGACACGATGAGGACGGTGATCACGCCCTGGATCTGGAAGAAGACGGCCGACGGCACCAGCGGGAGCGCGATGCGCAGCGTTTCCCGGTGAACGACCTTGCGTTCCTGGGCATCCAGCCGCCATGCAGCGATCCCATTGGCCTTGACGGCGCGCTGCTGGAGCCAGATGTCCACCGCCTGCGAAGCCGCAGTGGCAAGAAGCAGCCCCATGCTTGCCCAGGCGTCCAGGGGGGCGAGCAGGACCAGGGCCACCAGCGCAAAGCGGCTGCAATGCATGGCCAGGCTGGCACGGTTGAGGGCCGAGATGTGGCGCAGCAACATCAGGATGGCGTACGAATAGCTCGCCCGCAAGGTCAGCAGCGCGACGACCACCGCGGCGGCGCTGGCCGCCAGGTATTCGGGCGAAAGCCAGCCATGCTTGACCGACGCATTGAGCCAGTACGGCACGACGATGACCATGCCGAAGGCCAGAAGAATCCAGCGCCAGCGGAATATCTCGTGGCACACGCCCACCACCCAGCGCGGCTCTCCCGCGCGCCGGCCGACCACCGGCAGCACGCAATGGCTCAGGCCCAGCTCGCCGATGCCCGACATCAGCGCCATGCACGCCAGCAGGAAGGTATAGGCGGCGTACTGCTCCTTGGGCAGAAAGTTGACGATGAGCAGGCCGGCGATGCCACCCAGCGCGGTCCCGAACGACTCCATGCCTCCCACGACGATGGCTTGGCGGATCCGTTGGAAAAGGCTCATGGGAGAGGGCGGCCGTTAAATATTGTTTCAGCCGCCGACGATACGCGAACATTCCGGGTCTGCGCTCCGGCCAATCGGCAGAGGCCGGGGCCGGATCGGCAAGAAAAAAGCGGCGAAGCCCCGAAGGGCTCGCCGCTTGGCTACCGAAGACCGGGTCGGTGCGCGCTGGCCGGGCCGCTCAGGCGGCGTCCCAGGTGTAGGTGGCGCCAAAGCCGTCCCACGGCTCCATCACCAGGCGCTCGCCCTTGGCCAGGCGCAGGCTTTCGCCAGGGCCGAGCACGAGGTCTTCGCTGCCCCATTGGGCCGTGGCGTCGCGGGTGACCCAGACGCGGCCCTGGCGGACCTTGAGCACGCTGTCGGACTGGGCGCGCAGGGACATGGCCTGGCCGGCTGCCAGTTGCCAGGCACCGCGGCGCACGGCCGGCGGCACCGAGGCGGGCCGGCGCAGGCTGGGAATCGACGACGAAGAAAGTACGGTGGCGGTCATGATGGGCTCCTGGTCACCACTGCTGCAAAAGGGGCAGATGGCGCGTTTCGGGAATGAATGATCTCGCCGCCCCGCTTTTCGGTCCAATGAAAACGCGCTAGCCTACTGATTCCCTTTTCGCATTAATCGCCAACCCGCCCCCAAGCCCCGAGCCGAAGCCGTGCAGCACTCCCAGACCCACCTGCGTTCGCGTCCCATCTCCGCCGGCCACCTGCGGGCCTTCGAGGCGGTGGCGCGGCACCTGAACTTCCGCGCCGCCTCGGAAGAAATGGCGCTCACCCAGTCGGCCGTGAGCCGGCAGATCCAGTCGCTGGAAGAAGAAGTGGGGGTGGCCCTGTTCCTGCGCCACACGCGCGCGGTCGAGCTCACCAGCGCCGGCTCTCAGCTGCTGCTGGCGGTGCAGCAGTCGCTGCCGCGCATCGACGGCGCGGTGCGGCAGATCCGCCAGAGCGCCGGGCGCAAGAGCGTGGCCGTGACCACCTTCGCCTCGTTCGCGTCGATGTGGCTCATCCCCAGGCTGGAAGCCTTCCAGCGCGACAACCCCGACATCGACATCCGCATCGACGCCAGCGACATGGCGGTGGACCTGGACGTGGCGGACGTGGACCTGGCCCTGCGCTACGGCCCGGCCGGCAGCATGCCGCCGGGCGCGATCCGCATGTTCGGCGAGACGCTCACGCCGGTGGCCAGCCCCTGGCTGCTCAAGAGCAACCCTTCCCTGGCCAAGCCGGCCGACATTGCCAACTTCACCCTGATCGAAGCGGGCGACGCGCACCGCACCCACCTCGAATGGCTCACCTGGCGCCGCTGGTTCGAGCTGCACGGCCTGGCGCGGCTGCAGCCCAAGCGCTGGCTCTATTTCAACTACGCCTACCAGATGGTGCAGGCGGCCCTCACCGGCCAGGGCGTGGTGCTGGCGCGCAGCTCGCTGGTCTCGGACAGCCTGGCCAGCGGCGACCTGGTGGAGGTGCTGCCCCAGCAGCGCATGGATTCGCCGATGTCCTACTGGCTTCTTGCCGGGCCGCGCAGCACGCTGCGGCCGGAGGTGCAGGCTTTTTCCGACTGGCTGCAGGAGCAGGCGGCCATCACGCGCCAGACCATCGGCGAGGGCAAGGATCCCGACCTGGAAGACCTGGACTGATCAACCTAATGGCCAAACCACGCCGTCCTCGTTCAGGATGGCGTCCAGCGGCACATCGTGCGCCTCGGGCTCGTGGCCGGCCAGCAGGCCGTTGGCAAAGCCCAGCCCCACGGTGAAGGGCTTGGGCTGCAGCGCCGCCAGGGTGCGGTCGTAGAAGCCGCCGCCATAGCCGAGGCGGTAGCCGCCGTCGCTGTAGCCCACGCACGGCACGAACAGCAGCGTGGGCACGATCAGCTCGGTGTCCTTGGGCTTGGGGATGCCGTAGGCGTCTTCCTCCATCGGGCAGCCCGGGTACCAGGCATGGAAGGTGAGCGTCTTGTGCACCTTGTTGATCACCGGCAGGCCGATGCGCCGGCGCGTGGGCTCGCCCTGCAGCTCGCCGTCTTCCTTCCAGCGATGCAGGGCCGGCAAAGGATCGAACTCGCCCTTGATCGGCCAGTAGGCGCCGATCACCGTGTCGGGCCGCCCCACGAGCCAGATGCGCATCACGCGCTGGAGCAGGGCCGAGCGCGCCAGCCGGTCGGGCATGTTCAGGCGCTGTTCCACCAGCGCGGCGCGCAGCTGATTCTTGAGAAAACTTGCCGTATCCGACGACTTTGCGTCACGTGAGTTGTCCATAATCCCCCGATGCGTTGGCTAAGCATTTTGGCACCGCGGCGTGCCCGCGTTTTTTCTCTCGTTCTGCTTGCCGCAATGAGCCAGGCCGCATCGGCCCAGGGCAGCGGCGACGACGTCCTCCTGCAGATGAAGCAAGCCTTACAGCGTGGCGACAAGGCCCGGCTGTCGGCGCTGCTGCCCATGGCGCGCGGCCATGCGCTGGAGCCCTGGGCCGCCTACTGGGAGCTCAAGGCGCGCCTGCAGGAGGCCAGCCCGCTCGAGGTGCAGGACTTCTTCGCCCGCTATCCCGGCACCTACCAGGAAGACCGGCTGCGCAACGACTGGCTGCTCCTTCTGGGCAAGCAGCGCGACTGGGACAACTTCAACGCGCTGCACCCGGCCTACCGCATGGGCGACGACCGCGAAGTGCGCTGCTATGCGGTGCTGGCCGGCGCGCAGCGCAATGGCGTCACCAAGGAGCAGGCGCGGGGGGTGCGCCGCGACTGGCTCGCCCAGCGCGACGCCGACGACGGCTGCCTGGCCGCGGCCGAGCGCCTCATTGCCGCCGACCTGATGTCCGCCAACGACGCCTGGCGCAAGGCGCGGCTGTCCATGGAAGCCAACCGCGCCACGGCCGCGCGCAACGCGGTCAACCTGGTGGCGCCCGACGACATCCAGCTGTTCGACCAGATGAACGCCAGCCCGATCAAGTACCTGACCGGGCGGGCCGTGGTCGCCGCCAAGGCCAAGAAGGAAATCGTGGTGCTGGCGCTGGTGAAGATCGCCATGTCCGACCCCGACGCCGCTGCCGTGCAGCTGGACGGCAAGTGGGGACCCATGCTCAGCGCCGAAGAGCGCAACTGGCTCTGGGGCCTGATCGGCAAGCAGTCGGCCATGAAGCTCTCGCCCATGGCCAGCGGCTATTTCGCCAACGTCTCGCGCGTCAAGGACCTGAGCGACGACATGCTGGCCTGGAAGGTGCGCGCCGCGCTGCGCATGGGCCAGTGGAAGGAGGTGGCGCCCGCCATCGACGCCATGAGCGAAGACGCGCAGGACGACCCCACCTGGACCTATTGGAAGGCGCGCGCGCTGGCCCAGCGCGGCGGCGACGAGCGCCGCGCCGAGGCCCGCGCCCTGTACGAGAGCATTGCCGGTACGCGCGGCTTCTACGAGCTGCTGGCGCTGGAAGAGCTGGGCCAGCAGGCCAGCGTGCCCACCCGCCCCGCCCCGCTCACGGCCGAAGAGAAGGCCGCCGCGCGCAGCAACGCCTCGCTGCAGCGGGCGCTGCTGGCCATCGGCATCGGCCTGCGTTCCGAAGGCGTGCGTGAATGGAACTACGCCACCAACCTGCACGACAAGGGCGGCATGGGCGACCGCGAGCTGCTGGCCGCTGCCGACCTGGCCTGCCAGCGCGAGGTGTGGGACCGCTGCATCAACACCAGCGAACGCACCAAGGGCGTGATCGACGTGGAGCAGCGCTTTCCGATGCCCTTTCACGACACGGTCATCCGCAAGAGCAACGAGATCGGGCTGGAGCCGGCCTATGTGTACGGCCTCATCCGGCAGGAAAGCCGCTTCATCATGGATGCCCGCTCGGGCGTCGGCGCCTCGGGCCTGATGCAGGTCATGCCGGCCACCGCGCGCTGGACGGCGCGCAAGATCGGCCTGGGCGGCTTCACCCCCGACCAGATCTACGACCGCGAGACCAACATCACCATCGGCACCAATTACCTCAAGCTGGCGCTGGACGATTTCGACGGCTCCATGCCGCTGGCCGCCGCCGCGTACAACGCCGGCCCGGGACGGCCGCGCGTCTGGCGCAACGGCCCGGTGATCGAGGCGGCCATCTGGGCCGAGAACGTGCCCTTCAACGAGACGCGCGACTACGTGAAGAAGGTGCTGGCCAACACCACCAACTACGCGGCCATCATCAGCGGCAGGCCGCAGTCGATCAAGGCGCGCCTGGGCACCGTGGGCCCGCGCGACGAGAGCATTCCGGAACCCAACAAGGACCTGCCATGAGCCAGGGCCCAGCCGCTGAGGGGCAAGGTGGCTGAGGTCTGGCGCCAGGTCCTGGACACGGTTGCCGCGGAGTTCGCAGACGCGGACGACGTGGCGCACGTCACCCGCGTGGCCGTGCGCCTTCTGCTGGCCGGCGCGCTGGGCTTCGCCCTGGGGTTCGAGCGCGAGGCCAAGGGCAAGGCCGCCGGCGCGCGCACCCACATGCTGGTGGCCATGGGCTCTGCGCTCTTCGTGCTCGCTCCGCAGCTGAGCGGCACCGCGCTGGCCGACATGAGCCGGGTGATCCAGGGCCTGGTGGCCGGCGTCGGCTTCCTGTGCGCCGGCGCCATCCTCAAGTCCAACGAGGAGCACGCGGTCAAGGGCCTGACCACGGCGGCCGGCATGTGGATGACCGCCGCCATCGGCATGGCCTGCGGGCTGGGCCGCGAGGTCACGGCCATCTTGAGCACCGTGCTGGCGCTGGTGGTGCTGGCGCTGGTCCCGCACTTCTCGCGCGGCCTGCAGGGCATGATGGGCGGCAGCCGGAACCAGGGGCCCGACCCCTCCGGCAAGGACGAATCACAGCGCTGAACGGCGCCCTGACAGCTGCCGGTGCGCCGCGCGCATCAATGCCGGCGCACTTTGGCATCAACGGCCACGGCATCCGCCGATAGCATGCGCGGTTCCATTGGAAAAACACCTCACCAGGAGAAAAACGATATGCCCAAGCTCTACGTCGCCAACAAGAACTATTCGTCATGGTCCATGCGGCCCTGGGTGCTCATGAAGCAGGCCGGCATCGACTTCGAGGAAGTGACGGTGCGCTTCGGCGAGTCTCCGTTCAGCGAAGGCTCGGAATTCAAGAAGACCATGGGCGCGCTGTCGCCCACGGCGCTGGTGCCGCTGCTGGTGGACGGCGACATCAAGGTGTGGGATTCGCTGTCCATCGTGGAGTACCTGGCCGAGACCTTCCCCGACAGGAAGCTGTGGCCCGAGGCTGCAGGCCAGCGTGCGCACGCGCGCAGCATCTGCGCGGAGATGCATGGGGGCTTCCGGTCGCTGCGCGGCGCCTGCGCCATGAACATCGAGGCCGACCTGTCGGTGCAGGGCGCCATCATCTGGCGCGACAACGCGGGCGTGCGCGCCGACGTGCAGCGCATCGTCGGCATGTGGAGCGAACTGCTCGCGGCCAATGCCGCCAGCCACCCCGACGGCATGCTGTTCGGCCGCTTCAGCGCCGCCGACGCCTACTACGCGCCGGTGGTGATGCGCTTCGCCCGCTATGCGCTGCCGGTGCCCGAGGCCATCGGCGCCTACATGCAGCGTGTGCAGGCGCTGCCCGGCGTCAAGGCCTGGATCGACGGTGCGCTGCAGGAAAAGGACTTCGTCGTCATGGACGAGCCCTACCGCCTCTCGCGCGACTGAAGGCCTGCAGGGGCCGGCAAGGGCGGTCGGAAAAAATTTTCACCGCCCATGTCACACATCAAGGGGCTGTCTCGTCATGTCGTCGTATCCCTCAACGAACCCGAAAGGAAACCGACCATGACCGCCAAGTTCGACCCCTTTGCCGCCGCCCCCGCCCAGATGAAGTCCTGGATGGGCACCTCCCTCGCCGTGGCAGGCAGCCTGGAGCCCAGCCTCGTGGCGCTGGTGGAAGTGCGCGCCTCGCAGATCAACGCCTGCGCCAACTGCATCAACATGCACACGGCGGATGCCCGCCAGAAGGGCGAGACCGAGCAGCGCCTGTACCTGCTGTCCGCCTGGCGCGAGGCGCCGTGCTATACCGAGCGCGAACGCGCGGCGCTGGCCTGGACCGAGGCGCTGACGCGAATTTCCGAAGGCCATGCCGAGCTGGAGCGCGCGCGCTCGGCGCTCCATGACCATTTCTCGAAGGAAGAGCAGGTGAAGCTCACGCTCATGATCAACGTCATCAACGGCTGGAACCGGCTCGCGGTCGGCTTCGGCCTGTGGGTGGAGCCGGCGGCGGCCAAGGCCATGCAGGCCGCCGCCTGATGGACGCCGCGGCCAACCTCACGGACGCCGCGGCGAGCTTCGAGCCGCTGCGGCGCACGCTGGTGCGCGTGGCCTACCGCATGCTCGGCTCGGTGGCCGACGCGGAGGACGTCGTGCAGGAGGCGTACATCCGCTGGGTGAACGCCGAGCGAGCGCAGGTGCGCGTGGCCGAGGCCTTCCTGCGGCGCATGGTCATGCGCATGTGCCTGGACCAGATCAAGTCCGCCCGCCACCAGCGCGAGACCTACATCGGCCCGTGGCTGCCCGACCCGGTGGTCGAAGACGAACAGCAGGAAGACGTCACGCTGCCGCTCATGCTGGCGCTCGAACGCCTGTCGCCATTGGAGCGCGCGGCGTTCCTGCTGCACGACGTGTTCGGGCTGGAATTCGACGAGATCGCCACGACCATCCAGCGCGAGCCGGCCGCCTGCCGCCAGCTGGCGACGCGGGCACGCACGCATGTGCGCGAATCGCGCCCGCGCTTCCAGGTCGAGAAGGAACGCGGCCTGGCGATTGCCCAGGCGTTCTTCGACGCATCACGCACCGGCGACATGAGCGCGCTGGGCGCCATGCTGGCCGCCGACGTGAGCCTGCATGCGGATGGCGGCGGCAAGCGGCCGGCCCTGGGGCGCCCGGTGCTGGGCTTCGACGCGGTGATGAAGCTGCACACCAACCTCGCGAACATGTTCCGCAAGCTCGGATCGACCTTCGTGCGCACGGCTTTCATCAATGGACTGCCCGGCTTCGTCACGCTGGAGGCGGATGGCGAGCTGCAGACCACGGCGCTGGAGATCGAAGACGGCAAGGTGGCGGCCATCTACATCATGCGCAACCCGGACAAGCTGCGGCACCTGCACTGACGCGGGCCGCGCGCCGGCAAGTGCCCGTCACAGATGGGGCTCAAGCCTCAACCAGCCCCTTCAGCAGGCTGCCCTGGCGCGCCACGACGCGCCCGCCCGACACCACCAGGCGGCGCACCGGCCGCTCCACCACGGCATGCGCCACCGTCTGCGCATCCACCAGCACCAGGTCGGCGCGGCAGCCCGGCGCCAGGCCGTAGCCGGCAAAGCCGCAGGCACGGGCACCGGCCTCGGTGACGCAATCCAGCGCCAGGGCCAGTTCGTCGTCGCGCCGCAGGTTGTAGCGCAGGCCGATGAGCATGGCGCGCTCGAGCATGTCGGGCTTGCCGTACGGCGACCAGGTGTCGCGGATGCCGTCGTTGCCGCCCGCCAGCACCACGCCGGCCGCGCGGCAGGCCGCC